>JACRGR010000079.1 GCA_016212275.1 Nitrospinota bacterium
ATGTGCCCGCATCAGGGGCGGAACCGGACACAGGGTCCGGGTCCCAATTGGCGGCACCAGTTTGTTTAGGAGTTTTTGGAATTTATGGGTAAGAAATTGTACGTAGGCAACCTGCCGTATTCAGCGACCGACGATAGCCTCAAGGGCATCTTTGAACAAGCTGGTACCGTTGAGTCCGCAAAAGTGATCATGGATCGCGATACCGGCCGCTGTAAGGGCTTTGGTTTCGTCGAAATGGCCTCTGATGAGGAAGCCGATCAGGCGCTCAACAAGCTGAACAACGCCGACTTCGAAGGGCGCGCAATGAAAGTTGCGGAAGCCCGCCCGCAGGCCCCCCGCACGGGTGGCGGCGGCGGTGGTCGCGGCGGCTTCGGCGGCGGTGGCGGTCGCGGCGGCTTCGGCGGCGGCGGCGGTGGTCGCGGCGGCTTCGGCGGCGGTGGCGGCGGACGCTACTAATAACCGTCCTTAACGGAAGATCGAGATATACCGCTCCGGGAATTCCCGGAGCGGTCTTTTAATTCCCACTTACGCAAGTCTAAAACCCTGCATATGTGGCCGGATACTCTCCCGGTCTTTCACAACAAGAAATCATTTTTATTTTGCTTATTTCGGCGGCATTGTGTCGCCGTGCAACCATTGGGAGACATTAGTGAAGAATTTTAACGAACTCAATTTACCGAAACAGTTATCCGCGGCGTTGGCGGCCATGAAATACGAGACCCCAACCCCGATACAGGCCAAGGCGATCCCCGCCGCGATGGAAGGACGCGACGTGATGGGGTGCGCGCAGACCGGCACCGGCAAAACGGCGGCGTTTTCCATTCCGCTCATCACCGGGCTTATCGCCAATCCGCAGAAGACCGCCCTCATCCTGGCCCCCACGCGGGAGCTGGCCGCGCAGATCGCCGATGTCCTGCGCCAGATGACGGCGAAAACCCCGGACATCCGTTCCGTCCTTATCATCGGCGGCGAGGCGATGGGGCCGCAAATACGGGCGGTTTCACGCGGGGTGCGCATCGTTGTCGCCACGCCGGGCCGGCTGGTGGACCACCTCCAGCAGGGAACCATATCGCTGAAGTCCGTGGGCTACCTGGTGCTGGACGAGGCGGACCGCATGTTGGACATGGGTTTCGCCCCGCAGATCAACAAGATCGTGGGCACCCTGCCCAAGGAACGGCAGACGCTGTTGTTCTCGGCCACCCTGCCGCAGGAGATCACGAGGCTGGCCTCGAAATACATGAAGCAACCGGTCTCCGTGAGCGCCGGGGAAAACACCCGGCCCGCGAAGGCCATTTTGCAAAAGATGGTGGAAACCACCCACCCGAAAAAAGGCGAGATACTACTGAGCGAACTAACGGCACGCCAAGGTTCCGTCCTAATCTTCGTGCGCACCAAGCGCGGCGCGGACCGGATGGCGAAAATGCTCTTCACGCGCGGGTTTGAGGCCACGCTTATCCACGGGGGTCGCTCGCAACGCCAGCGGTTCGTGGCGCTGGACGGCTTCCGCAAGGGGCGCTACCGCATACTGGTGGCGACCGACGTGGCGGCGCGCGGGCTGGACGTTCCGCACATCGCGCATGTCATTAACTACGACCTGCCGCAGACCGCCGAGGACTACGTTCACCGCATAGGCAGAACGGCCCGCGCGGGCGCGCAGGGCGAAGCGCTGGCATTGGTCACGCCGGAAGACCGGGGCCAGTGGCGCATGATCTCGCGCCATGTGGGGAACGCCTAAAGGCGATTAGACGGCGTAGCCGCCGGAGGTTTTTCGCAAAAGACCTTCGGCGGCGAGCGCCGTTACCGCATCTTTCGCGCGTTGCGGCGCAAGGCCGGTGCGGGAGGCGATCTCCCGCATGGCGAGCGGCTTGTGCGATCTCACCAGTTCAGCCATCACGCGGCCACGCGCCTGCCGCGCGCTCCCCTCGAACCGGCCCTGTTTTTTGTGGTGCAGTGAGCGGCGCGCCGGGTTTTTGTGCGCCTTTTTGAGGTGGGTGCCATAGTCCATCAGGGCGGAATACCAGCGGCGCGGGTCTTTCCGGTCGAGCGTTCGCTCAACCAGTTTCAATACTTCTTCGTCCGGCACCTGCTCCTTGTCCCGGAAAAAATGGTGGATGAACACCGCGCGGATGTTCGTTTCCACAAACACCGTAGGGCGGTTGAAACCGAATGCGGCGATGCTAGCGGCGGTGGCGGGGCCGATGCCGGGGAGCGTTTTCAGAAGTTCGGGGTCGGCTGGCAATTTCCCGCCAAAGCGATCCACCACTTCATTGGCCGCCTGATGCAGAAATCTCGCGCGCCGGTTGTACCCCATCCCCTGCCATGCCGCGAGAACCTCTTTCAAAGGGGCGTTCGCCAGTTTTTCCCAATTCGTGAACTTTTTCATGAAGCGCGGGAAAATCTCCGCCACGCGCGGCACCTGCGTTTGCTGAAGCATCACTTCCGAAACGAAGGTCGAATAGGGAGTCACTTTCTTTCGCCACGGCAAGGAACGCCCGTTTTTCGCAAAATGGCCGTACACCGTTTTGCGGAATGCCGCAATTCGTTGCGCGGAGATGGTAGCCATTATGGGTTGCGCGGCACCTGCCGGTAGCGGAAGCAGGTGGTCAAATGGTCGTTCACCATTCCCGTCGCTTGCATGTGGGCGTAGATGACGGTGGAGCCGACGAACTTGAACCCGCGTTTTTTTAGGTCCTTGCTCCATGCGTCCGATTCCGGCGAGGTCGCGGGCAGTTGTGAAAGGTCTTTCCATTTATTGACGATTGGCTTGTTTCCCACAAATCCCCAGCAGTAGGCGGAAAAACCGCCAAACTCCTTTTGCACTTCCAAGAACCGCTTGGCGTTATTGACCGCCGCCTCCACCTTCAGCCGGTTTCGGATGATCTCCGGATTTTTCAGGAGTTGGGCTATCTTCTTCGCGTCGAACTTCGCCACCTTGCGCGGGTCGAAACCGGCGAACGCCTTGCGGTAGCCTTCCCTCTTTTTCAGCACGGTCAGCCAGCTCAGGCCCGCCTGCGCCGCTTCCAGAATCAAAAACTCGAAGTGCTTGCGGTCGTCATGGGTGGGCACGCCCCACTCGGCGTCGTGATAGGCGGTCATCAGGTCGTTGCCGGTTGGCCACGGGCACCGTTTTTTTTCCATACCTGGCGATTATCCGCCGTCCCGCTCGGGCTGGCAATAGGCTTGAAATGACTCCTGACACCGCAGTGTCAGGAGCAGGCTGGTTTTGGATATAATCATCCGCGGGTCGAGCGCACAGTCAATGCACATGAGGAGGATGGACGCCATGATCGAATCACCGGCAGTGCAAGCCCTTTTGAACAACAAGTTCCTCAAGGCAGTCAAAGAAAATATCGCCCCGGACAAAAGCGCCATCACCATCCACCCGATATTCGGCGCGGTGCGCACCGAGGCGCAGATGCGCGTGTTCATGGAACACCATGTTTTCGCGGTGTACGATTTCATGTGCCTCCTGAAAGAACTGCAAAGCCGGCTCACTTGCGTATCCACCCCGTGGGTGCCGAAAAGCGAAAAACTGGTGCGCCGCTTCATCAACCACATGGTGCTGGAAGAGGAAACGGACGAGGACGGACAAGGGGGATACGCCAGCCATCTGGAAATGTATCAGGCGGCGATGGAGGAATGCGGCGCCGATACCGAACCGATCGACGATCTGCTCTATGCGCTGGAACGCGGGGGCGATTTCGAATCCGCGCTGGATTCAAGCGGCGCGCCGGAACCGTCGAAGGAATTCAACCGGACCACATGGGGTATCATAATGAGCGGCAAGATACATTGCGTGGCCGCCGCGTTCACCTTCGGGCGCGAAGACCCGATACCCAACATGTTCCGCAGTTTCCTGAAAGGGCTGGGTGAGCATTACCGCACCGGCTACCCCCTTTTGCGGTACTACCTTGACCGGCATATCCATCTGGACGAGGATTTCCACAACCCGATGGCGCAACTGCTGGTGGCGCGGCTGTGCGTGGATAACCGCGAAATGTGGCAGGAGGCGGAAGAAACCGCACGAACCGCCATCGCGGCGCGCAAAAAACTGTGGGATGGCACCCTTGCCGCCATCAAAGCCGCGGGCTGAAAGTTTATTTGGGAGAACCTTTTTGGAAAAAGTTCTCCCCCGTATAAACCTTCTGGCCTACAGCTTGGCGTAGCGGACGCGGAAGTTGCCGATGTCGGATCCTTTGTGCATGAAATAGTCGTACACCTGCACCTTGAAGTCGCCGTCTTTCGTGCGCAGGGCATACACCGCGCCGTTTGGGTGGATGTCGTGTTTGCCGTTGATGTTGTACCGGTACCATTTCGGGGAACGGAAGATCGCTCCCATTTCATCCATGAAGTATGCCACGCTGTCCGATGGGTCGAGGGCGTCCCATTTGGCCGTCCAGGTGTTGGAGCCGATTGCGCCCGCCATTCCCGGCCCGCTGGCGGACGAATTCAGGAATATGGCCCCTGCGGAAAGGCGAATGTCCCACGCCGTCCCATCAGGGGCGATGGCACACCCTTGCGCGAAGCTGAAACCGTTTCCTTCATCCAGCCTGCCGGTGCGGACTTCGGAGACGCTTGATCCGCGTGCGGGCTGGTAGCCGTATTCGGCAATAACGTATTCCCGTTTCTGTCCAACTTCTTTTATCCGCAATTTGGCGAAGCTCGCGCCGTCCGCCAGTCTCAGCTTCCAGCACTTAATCGCGTTTGCTTGGATCGCGCCGTCGGTTTCCACACACCAACCGAAGATGGCGGGGTCTATCGCCTCCGGGCGGAGTTCCGCGCCGGGTGGTATGGCGTTCACCGCGTCGAACTTTTGCCGGAAATCGGCGTCGGTGAGCGCGAGGAAATTTTCGCGGCTCACGTCAAAAGGGAGGGAGATGCACGCGCCGGTGATCCCGCCCGTACCTGCCGAACCGCCGTTCACCTTGATAACGGAACGTTTGAAGGCGATGTGCCATTCCGCGCTGTTTGCCGCCTTCTCTTCGGAGATAACCAGCTTTTTGCCGGTGACGAGGTTGTAGTACCGGCAGGTTTCGCCGCGCGGGTCTCCCCCCGCGACGATCATTTCGGGCGCGTACACGGTAAGGCTGTTCGTCATGGCTCTCCTTGTATAACGGGGGGTGGCGCGTGTCAATCTTGCTTACGGCGATGGGAGCACCGGCCCTTCCGCGAGGGAGCGAAGGTAAACGGCAGTGAAGTCCGGTGAAGTGTTGCTGAAAATATCCGCTTCATATTTATTGAACAAGTCCAGTGCCGCGCCATTTTCACCTTGCGCGATTTGGCCCAACATCCCCGCTTTTAGCACATAAGCGTTCAGCCGCGCGTCGCCGCCGAAATCGGCGGTGGCCAGAAGTTTGTCAGCGGTTGTGGCGGTGGCCGCGGCGTCGCGCGCTGAAAGAGCCTGGACGAGCTGAAGCCAATCGCTTTTGCCGCAGGAGCGGGAGACCCGTGTCCACAGGCGCGCCAGTTCCCCCTCCGAAAGGAAAGCAAGGGTGTTGCGCGCCACAAACAACAGGGCCTTGTCGTGCACCGGGCCGCAGACGGGAGAATTCAAAATGGCCGCGGCTTCCCGCACATCATTCGGCATGTCCTCCGGCAAATGCGCGCCGGTCAAAATGAAATCCCGGAGCGACTGTGCATGCACGGCGTACCGGTGTTGCATGAAAAACGGCGAGGAAGTTACTTGCGTGATTGCATTGCCGCGCCGCGCACCTTCAAGCATGTCCAGCAATGGAAGCGGCGAGGCGCGCAGTTCGTTCAGGGCGAAGAAGCTGGTTTGCAGATACCGCGCCTTGACGGCGTTCGTGTCCAAATAGGGGAAATAATCCGAGTTGGGCGGGACGCCCGTTTCATTGAAAAACGCCGAAAGAAGGTGTTTGCCGCCCAGCCGTAACAGACGGAGATCGTCCGGCGAGCGCACCCCCACCCTCGCGAGGAGGAAGGAAAGCTCCGGACTCGTGTTGGATAGCGATGGTTCGGTCAGTGTTCCCCCTTTGCGCGCCACAATGATCACGTCCGACATGTGGGCGCTGTACACCGCCCAATCGGAAAATTTGTCGTCCATCGCGTTTACGATGGATGCGAAGAGCAACGCGTCGGTCTCGTACAGGTGTACCCACTGGACGTATATGCCGCCCGGATTCAAATTGCGGGAGACGAGCGAATAAAATTCCTTGGAAAAAAGGCCGGAGACGCCGCTCACCCAGGGATTCGAAGGTTCGGACACAATGACGTCGTATGTCCGCCGGTTGCGGGCGAAATAGGCCTTCGCGTCGCCCAAGTGGATATGGCTTCGCGGATCATCGAAGCTTTGGGCCGCCACGGCACGATAGCGCCGCGCCGCCTCAACCATCGCGGGTTCTATCTCGATCGTTTCCACGGTATGCAACGACGGCGACGCAAGTAGCACCCGCGTGGTGAACCCGGATCCCATGCCGATATTCACCGCGCTTTCCGCTCCCGGATTAAAAAGGAGCGGCAAGGCCCCCAGAAGTGTCTGCGTGGATTCGTCCGACGAGGGGGGGCTTCCGGGAAGGATGTTGATGGAGGCGTCCGGCTTGCCGTTGGTGGCTACGGTCAGGGTGCCATTGGCATCCTGCATCAAGGTGACGGTGGCGGTCCTGCCGTCCTTGTGAAAAACGATGCGTTCACTTTGGTCTATGGAGGGGGAGCCGTTGCGGTAAACGCCGGATGCGAGTGTTTCGGCCTTGAACGGCACCGCCACCACCGCCGCAAGCCCCGCCGCCATGAATGCCGCGAGAGCCGATGCGCCCCGCCGGGACCGGCCCGCGAAATATAACAGGAAGCAACCGAGCACCGCGTCCAACGCGGCCCCCGCAAGGCATAGTCCCTTCAATCCCAGAAGCGGCATGCCCAGATAAATGGCGAACGCCACCCCCGCGATGGCCCCCGCCGTGTTGAAAGCATAGATTTCGCCGATGGATTTTTCGCCATGGCCGCCCGATACCAGCGCCGCGGTGAACAATGGAAGCGTCATCCCCGCGCACAATGCCGCCGGGACCATGACCGCCGCGGCGATGAGGTGGCTAGCGGCGTTAAAGGCTATATACCCGCCGCCGGTTTTCGGAAGGTTTTTAATGATGCCCGCCATCACCTCGAAACTGTGGGAATACACGGGGAGCGTGGCGAGCGCGAGCAGGCCCATGGCGATCTGGACGTAACCGGCGAAAGCGGTCTTGTCGGCGATGGCGTCAATCCTCTTTCGTATCCAAAAACCGCCGAATGCGAGGCCGAGGATGAACGCGCCGACCATAAGTTCGAAAGCGTGGGTGGACGCGCCCAGAACAAGGCTGAGCATTCGGAGCCACCCCACCTCGTACATGAACGACGACGCGCCGGTCACGAACGCGGCGGCCAGGAAAACGGTTCTGAGGGCGGTCGTCCCGTTTTTTTCCGCTCCTTCTTTGGGTATCAATGCCGGCGATTCACTTCCGCGGGATACCAGCCACGCGCCAAAACCGGCGCCGCCATTGAGCAGGGCGGCGGCGAGCAACGTGCCGGGAAGGCCGAACCGCGGGACCAGCAGGAACCCGGAGGCGATAATGCCCGCCGCGCCGCCCAAGCTGTTCGTGAAATAGAGCATGGAAAGCGAATAGCCGACGGTTTGCGGGAATGCCCGCATTAAAGCGGCGCTGATGAGCGGGAACGTGGATCCCAAAAGTATCGTTTGGGGAAGTATGAGGGCCGCCGAAAGGAGGTACTGGAAAACGCCGACCGAGAAAGGGGAGGGAAGCGCGGGCAAGACCGAATCATACGCGAATGCGGTTGCGGCCACATACTCGTAATGGAAAGCCCATCCCCACACCCCAAGGATAAATTCCACCAAGGCATACGCCGCAAGCGGGTTTTTGATCTTTTGCGACCATTTCCCCGCAAGCCATGCCCCCGCGGCAAGGCCGCCCATAAAGAGCGCGAGCACCAGCGTTTGGGCATATGCGGCATGGCCGAGGAAAAGTTTCAGGTAATGCGTCCAGATGGATTCGTACACCAACCCCGCGAACCCGGATAGGGCGAAGATGACGTATATCCATGCTTTAATGACCCACCTCCATCGGCTTCGCCGCGTTTTAAGAGGTTTTCAGTATACCGGATTTCCAATCGCTATCTGCAGTAGGGAGGGGAAGGTTTTTCAGTCCGCATTTTCGTGAAATGCGGTTTTGGAGGGGAGGCCCGCGGCCACGCGGGTTGCGCTATTTCTTTTTCATTTCGCTTTCGATGTCGTCCAAAATCTTCTCGCGCTCTTTCGCCTCTTTCCTTTGCTCAAGTTTGATAAGGCACCACAGGACGATCAGCAAACAGAACGCGATGATAAGGCCGGTCGTATAGTCAATGGGAGTGGTCGCATAATACATGAATCACCTCTTTCTCCGTCTGGGAAAATGCTACCACATATTCCGGCGCGGGAAAAAAAGGGATATTGGGGGAGCGAAAAAAAAACGCGCACCTCCCCTTGAGCCGGGCAAAAGCGGGCTGACCCGGCAAAACGGAAACAGCCGCCCGTTAGTGTGCCAGCGCCGTCACTGCCAGCGAAGGTAGCCGCCTGGACTGCGATCTGCGCGCGACTTTTTTAACAGCGCGGACATGCCTGCCTTCTTCGCTCGCCAGGTTGCGGAACAGCGCTTTCAGGTCGGGCCGCTCCGTGACTTCCGCGGCCTTCCGGTAATATTCTTCCGCGCCGGTCTCAGCCTTTTCCAAAAAGGCTATCGCCTCGTCGGCGCTCATATCGGTTTTCGCCTCGGACACGCACCAGTCATCGCCGAAGTCCGAAGGGCACACCGCCGCCTCGGGGAGCGGCGTTGCTCTGCCGATAAACCTTCCATAGAGCCGGTAGAGCACTTTCTGCAGTTTCAAAAAATGCCCTTTTTCCACCTTCGAAGCCTCGAAGAATATCTTCGCCGTCACGGGGTTGTCGGCGCGTTGCAACGATTCTCCGATTGTGCAGTAGGTTTCGCAGGCGGCTTTTTCATTCTGCATGGCGCAGGTGAGTATTTGCCGCGTGGTGAGCGGTTCAATTTCTTTTCGTTCCATGATGCTTCTCCTTTGTTGCCGGGAAGCGGAGAGTGCTCCGTCATCCCTTGACCACCATTATACCCCTCGATTGTGATTGGCGGGGGCGTACCGCGGTGCAGGCGGAAGGTGCTCGCGCCCCGCCGTCCGTTTTGCGATATAGTTACCCCATGCGCATACCGAAACTGGCGCTCAATGCCGTGTCCGTAGCCTTCCTCCTTTTGGCGTTGGTGTTCGCTTTGGGGCGCTGGCACGAGCGCGATTCCATTTTGCACCCCTCGCGCGAGTACGATTATTCCCCCGCCGAATTCGGCCTTGTCCCGGAAGACGTGCAATTCAATTCCGGCGGCGCGCGGTTGCACGGGTGGTATTTCGCGGGGAAACCGGGGAATCCGGTGATCCTGTACATACAGGGGAACGCGGGCACCGCCGCGAACCGCCTGGGAGCCATCAAAGGGTATGTGGATATGGGGCTGGGCGTATTCATTTACGAGCCGCGCGGGTTCGGAACAAGCGGGGGAATGGCGGTGCGGGAAAGTTTTATCGAGGATTCCGTGTGGGCGTATGACTATCTGGTGAAAACGCGCGGGGTGGATTCCGCTTCCGTCATCATCCTTGGGCAGTCGCTTGGCGGCGTACCCGCGTTAAAGCTGGCCAACAGCGTGAGGTGCAAAGGGGTGATACTGGAAGGGGCGTTCATCTCGGTGCGGCAGATGGCGAAAGATTTTTATCCCAACGCGCCGATATGGGTTTTGGCCTCGTCCGATTTCGACAACGCCCGCGAAGTGAAAAAGCTGAAGGTGCCCCTGCTGGTCATCTATGGCGGCAGGGACGACATCATTTCCCCCTATCACTCGAAAAGGCTGTATGCGCTTGCGCCGGAGCCAAAAGAGCTTTTGGCGGTGGAGGACGGACGGCACACCGACATGTTCAAGGTGAACCCGCAACTGTATTACGGGGGCATCGCCCGGTTCGCCGGCCTGAAAGCAAGCGAATAATCCTTCCTTTGCTGTACCGCGGTGCGCTGTTGAAAAGCGTTTTCGCTTTCATTTTCCCCGGTTCGCGCAATAATTGAGTCGAGAGAGATGGCATGGGCAACATAGCATTGCAACGGAGCGGGGTATGGAGTCGTTATAGGTCCGGGAACAACCGATGCCTTTCGCCGCAAACGCGGAACCGGGCCGCGGCGCGTCCGCGGCCTTGATTTTTTATTCAGTCCGCTTCACATATCAAAAGCGAAAACCAACAGCATCGTCGTTTGCTCCTTGAAAGGGGGTCTGTATGGACACTCCGGGTTTGGGTGCGATGGAAGGATTCAATGTGCCGGGAGCGAGGTGATGGACATGGAGACAACAAGCAGAACGGAAACCCTTAAACAAAAGATAGAAGGGGGCAAGTACCTCACGTTCGTGCTGGGTCACGAGGAATACGGACTGGAGATACTGAAGGTGCGGGAGATCATGGGCGTGGTGGAGATCACCTCCGTCCCGCAGATGCCGCACGATGTGAAAGGGGTCATTAACCTGCGGGGAACGGTGATACCGATCGTTGACCTGCGGCTGAAATTCGGCCTGGCCCCCAGGGAGTATGACAAGGAGACCTGCATCATCGTGGTGAATGTCGCCCACGCGCTGATGGGGATCGTGGTGGACACGGTATCGGAGGTGCTGGACATCGCGGGGAAAGATATAGATGAGCCGCCCCAGTTCGGCGGAACGGTGGACACGTCATTCATCCGCGGCATCGGCAAGGTGAAAGGGAAAGTGAAAATACTTTTGGACGTGGAAAAGGTGCTGACGGCGGACCTGGCGATGATCCCGGATATGGTCCACGAGGCGACCGCCGCGGCGGCGTGAACGCGAACGGCGGAAAACGGAGGCAGTTATGAAGAACATGAGTTTATATGTGAAAGTAGGGATAGCCCTTGGCATCGCCGTAATGGTGTCGCTGATCATCGCGGTGGTCGGCATCAACCGCATTGCGTTTATTAACGCGCATGTGGACGAGGCCGTCGACGTGGGAAGAGGGATGGACGTAACCAGCGTTCTCTATAAGAACGTTATGGCGGCCGTGGAGGTGGAGAAAACGATCATCGTCAGCCGAAGCTTGGAGAAAAAGGCCGATTGGGAGCGAAAGTTCGATAAGGCGGTGGAAGACGCCAAAAAGTCGCGCGACGAGCTTTGGGAGATGTCGGGTCCGGAGGAACGAAAAATGATAAGCGAGTTTGATGGGAAATGGGAGTCGTATATCGCCCATGGCCGGGAAATGATCGCGATGGGGAAAACCTACAGTTCGCTAGAGGTTGCTTCCAACGCGGTAAATGCCGACCTTGCAAGAAAGCGCGAGATATTTATAAAAGCGATCGGACTCACCCAGGAGGTGGGAGCCAAGCGGATCGATGAGGTGGAGGAAACGCTTGGCGGGCTTGTTTCCCATTACGGCATGAAACTCGAAGAGGCCGAAGCGGACTCCGAAAAGGCGCTTTCTTCCACGAAATGGTTAATGGTCATTATATCCCTTGCCGGTATCGCACTGGCCACCGCAACCGCGGTGTTCATCATGCTCAATCTGCGCAAGGGCATGAATAGGGCGGTGGAGGACCTGACCAGCGGCTCCGACCAGGTGCGGCTGGCGGCGGGCCAACTGTCCGAGACCAGCCAATCCATGGCGGAAGGGGCGAGCGAGCAGGCGGCCTCCATCGAGGAGACTTCATCGTCTCTTGAGGAGATCTCCTCGATGACGAAGCAGAACGCCGATAACGCCACCACCGTGAACGGTCTGATGACCGAGAGCCGGAGATCCGTGGAAAGCGGGCTGGCCGAGATGGGCGAGATGAAAGAGGCGATGGCCTCCATCAGCAAATCCTCGGACGACATCGCGAAGATCACGAAGGTGATCGAGGAAATAGCTTTCCAGACGAACCTGCTGGCGCTGAACGCCGCGGTGGAAGCCGCGCGGGCGGGCGAGCACGGCAAAGGGTTCGCCGTGGTGGCCGAAGAAGTGCGCAACCTGGCCCAGCGGGCCGGTTCCGCGTCCAAGGACATCGCGGGGCTGATCTCCAACGCCGTGGAGAAAGCCAAAGCGGGCAACGAGGTGAGCCAAAAGCTGGCGCATTCGCTGGCCGACATCGCCGAAGGGATCAAGAAATCCGGCGACATCGCGGCGGAAGTGGCCGCGGCCTCCAGCGAACAGTCGCAAGGGGTGAGCCAGATCAGCCAGGCGGTGGAGCAGATGGACTCCGTGACCCAGGCGAGCGCGGCGAGCGCGGAAGAAGCCGCCTCGGGTAGCGAGGAGCTTTCCGCGCAGGCCGAAGTGCTGGATGCCACGGTGCAGAGCCTCGACCGGCTGGTGAACGGCGGCACCGACGGCGCCGGAGCACGTCCGGTGCGCGCATTGCCCCCCAAAAGGGAAGCGCGGCCGCTGGCCGAACGGCCCAAAGGGCTTCCCGCCCCGAAAGTTCACGTCAAGGCCATGAAGATCGGCGTGGACAAGGGGAAGGCCACCGTGACCGCCCGCGGCGAAGCCACCGCGAGACCGTCGCTGAAAGTCGCGGCGGGAAAAGCGGCGGAAGAGGTTATCCCGTTCGGCGAGGACGACAGCAAGGAGTTTTAGCCGGCGTGGAATGACCTGTTGGGAGAACCTTTGTTGGGAAAAAGGTTCTCCCAAACCTTTTTCAAATACGTTGACCCAAAGGGGATATTCGACCGGGGAGGCGGGTTATAATCAGCGGGATGAAGCGCAAGCGGCTGTTCATCATTGACGGCGCGGGGTACTACTACCGCGCCTATTACGGCATACGCCAAAACCTCTTGTCCCCCGGCGGCGTGCCGACCAACGCCACCTACGGGTTCGCGCGGATGTTCCAGAGGATCATCAAGGACGAAAAGCCGGACGCACTGGCGATAGCGCTGGACTCGCCGGAAAAGACGTTCCGCCACGAAATGTATCCGGCGTACAAGGAGCACCGCCAGAAAATGCCCGAAGACCTTTCGGCGCAGATACCGTACATCGAGCGGCTCATCGCCGCGTTCCGCATCCCGGTGCTGAAAAAAACGGGGATGGAGGCGGACGACCTCATCGGGGCCGCGGCGGTGCACGCCGAGCGGGAAGGGTGGGAAGTCGCGGTGGTCAGCGGCGATAAGGACCTGATGCAGTTGGTGGGGCCGCATATAAAGATGTACGACCCGCTGAAGGACAAATGGTACGGCGCGGAAGAAGTGAAGGACCGGTTCGGCGTTTCCCCGGAGCATGTGGTGGACGTGCTGGCGCTGATGGGGGACGCATCGGACAACATCCCCGGCGTTCCCGGCATCGGCGAAAAAACGGCGCAAGCGCTCATCGCGCAGTACGGAAGTTTGGATGACCTGTTGAAGCGCGCCGATGAGATCGCAAAGCCGAAGCTCAAGCAGTCGCTCATCGAAAACGCGGACCTGGCCCGCTTG
>JACRGR010000010.1 GCA_016212275.1 Nitrospinota bacterium
ATAAACGAAGACGTGGATAATAGCGTTTTCCGGTTCGTGCGCCCCGAAGGGGTGGAAACGGTCGAACCGCCGCATTTTTGATTTTGGAGAGACAATGGCAACTGTGACGTACCTCGTATCGGCCCTTATCGTATTGGGCGTACTCATCATCGTGCACGAAGTGGGGCACTTCCTGATGGCGCGCCGGATGGGGGTGGGAGTGGAGAAATTTTCCATCGGCTTCGGCCCGCAACTGTGGTCGAAAAAGGTGGGCGAAACCGAGTACCGCCTCGCGCTGGCCCCGTTCGGCGGCTATGTGAAGATGGTGGGTGACGAAGAGGGAGAGGCCGAAGAGGGCGCGCCGCCCGCCGATCCGGAAAAAGCGTTCAACAAAAAACCGGTCTGGCGCCGCATGCTTATCGTGGCCGCCGGACCGACGGCGAACCTGCTGTTCGCGGCGCTGGTGTTCGGCGCCATCTATGCCTGGGGCATAACCGTGCCGGATACCAAGATCAAAACCGTGCTGAAGGATTCCCCCGCGCAGGCGGCTGGGTTGACGCAGGGGGACCGCATCGTCTCCATAGACGGCAAGGCGGTCGAGGACTGGAGCCACCTCGCCGACACCATCAGCACGTCGCCGGGAAAACCGCTCAAGCTGGCCGTGGATCGCGCGGACGGCACGAAAGTGGAGATAACCGTGATACCCGCGCCGGACAAGGCGAAAACGATATTCGGCGAAACGGTGGCGGTGGGGCGGATCGGCATCAGCCCGGATGAAACCTTCAAGCGCTACAACCCGGTGGAGGCGGTGGCGCTTGGATTCCGCAAGACATACGAGGTCAGTTATCTGACGCTGATGGTCATCGTCAAGATATTCCAGAAGGTCGTCCCCGCCGAGACCATCGGCGGCCCGCTGATGATCTTCAAGATAGCCGGGGACCAGGCGCAGGCGGGCATCATTCCGTTGCTGATGTTCATGGGGGTGCTGTCGGTGAACCTGGGCATCCTGAACTTTTTGCCGATACCGATACTGGACGGCGGACACATCGTTTTCTTCATCATCGAGGGGATCATCCGCAAGCCGGTAAGCCTGCGCGCGCGGGAAATCGCCCAACAGGTGGGGCTGTTTCTTTTGATCTCGCTGATGGCGTTCGCGTTCTATAACGACATCACGCGGTTCATAGCGGACTTCAGCAAGAAATAGCGGGTAACGGCAGAAAGTAGTTACACTCACATTTCCCCGAAATGCGAGTGTTCAAAAGACGGAACACCCGCTTGCGCGGCTGTCCGCTTTTGTGGTGCCGACGGTCAGATTCGAACTGACACGGGTCGCCCCGCCGCCCCCTCAAGACGGTGTGTCTACCAATTCCACCACGTCGGCACTGTGTGAGGGAAGGCATGATGATATATAATTTAGGCACGTCATTCAACTGCAAATCCCGGACACGGCGCCGCCGCCACATATAGGGAAGGAAAACAGTGGCATGAGGTATTTCAGGCTCCTGGCAACACTGTTCGTTTTTGCCATGTCCGTCCCCGCGTTTGCCGCCGAAGTGAAGGTTTTGCGCTTTAACGGGGTCATAAACCCCATAGCGGCGGAGTACCTCGGCGGTTCGGTGGCGACGATGAACCGCGATAAATCCGCAGACTTCATTGTGATCATGCTGGATACGCCGGGCGGTTTGGACACCTCCATGCGGATAATCGTGAAGGAGATAATGGCCTCTCAAATCCCGGTGGCGGTGTATGTGGCCCCCTCCGGCTCACGCGCGGCATCCGCCGGGGCGTTCATTGCCATGTCCGCCCACATATCCGCGATGGCGCCCGGCACCAGCCAAGGGTCGGCCCACCCGGTGGCGATGGGCGGGGAAAAAATGGACGAGACGATGAGCAAAAAAGTGGAGCACGACGCGGCGGCATATATCAAGTCGCTGGCGATCGAGCGCGGACGCAACGCGCAGTGGGCGGAGATGGCGGTGCGCAAAAGCGTGAGCTTGGGAGAGAAGGACGCGCTGGCGCAAAAGGTAACAGACATAGTGGCGAAAGACCTGGACGACCTCCTTCGGCAGGCGAACGGCAGGGCGGTGAAGATGGGCAAGGAGAGCGTGACGCTTGATCTCTCGGCCCCGCATATCGCGTACATTGATATGACCCAGCGTCAAAAGGTGCTGGACACCATTTCCAATCCCACCGTGGCGTACATCCTGCTGATGCTCGGATTTTACGGTCTGTTCTTCGAGCTGGCGAATCCCGGCGTTATCCTGCCCGGCGTCATTGGCGGCATCTGCCTGATACTCGGGTTTTACTCCATGCAATCCCTGCCGGTGAACTACGCCGCCATTCTCCTGCTCCTGCTGGGGGTGATCATGTTCATCGCGGAGGTGTTCGTGGTGAGCCACGGCGCGCTGGCCATCGGGGGCATCATATCAATCGTGTTGGGCGCGACAATGCTGATTGACGCGCCGGCGGATTACATGAAAGTGCAGTTGAGCGCCATCATCCCGATAGCGATGGTGATGGGGGGATTGATCGTGGCGGCGGTTGCCTATGGGATATTTTTCAAGCCGCGCAGGGTGCCGACCGGCATCGAGGGTTTAATGGGAAGTGAAGGCATCGCGCTTTCGGCATTGAACCCGGCGGGCCAAGTGGAAGTGGACGGCGAGATATGGAGCGCGCGCTCATCCGGCGGCGAAATAGCGAAGGGGGAAAAGATCACCGTCCTGCGCAAAGAAAAAAGCGTGCTGATGGTGGAACGAAAGCGGGAATAAGGTTTAGGGGCGCAGGAAGGTCTTTGGCTTGTAGTAGCCGGATGTCACCGTCATGTTCGGCATCACCCAGCACTCGTGCCCCAGCAGGACGGCCGGGGAGGTGACGCTGTTGCACCCCAATTCGCAGTGGTCGCCGATAACCGCGCCGAGTTTCGAGCGTCCGGTCTTCACTTTTTTCCCGTCCAGCAGGAAGGATATTTCCGGGAAAGAAACTTTCATTTTCGCGGCGGCGGCGCGGAATTTCAGGTTGGCGAGCTTGGTGCCCGCGCCCAAATTCACATACGAGCCGATAACGCAGTCGCCGATGTAATTGAAGTGTCCCATTTCGCTGTGATTCATGATGACGGAATTTTTGATTTCCGTGGTGTGTCCCAGCGTGCAGGTGTCGCCGCACAGCAGGCCGCCGCGCAAGTAGGCCCCGTGTCGGATATCGCAGTTCTTGCCGATGATCGTTGGCCCCTTGATGAGGGCCGTCGGCTCGATCTTCGTGCCCGCGCCAATGACGATCTTCAGCGGTTTGAACACCAGGTCTTTTTTCAGAACGACGGGCGCGGTGCAGATGAGGAATTCGTCCGCCCCTTTCATCTGCTTGATGCCGGACGGCAGTCCGTTGGCCTTTTTCGCGGGAAATGTGGCCAGGAGGTAATCCTCGATCTTGGCCAGAACGTCCCACGGGCGCTCGATCCCCTTGAATATCTCCCAGTGCCCGAAATGTTCCAGCTCCGGGAAAAACTCATCGGCGATGTTGAACCTACTCAACGATCTTCCTCCCCAGAAGCGTCAACGACAGGTGTGGGCCTTTCCGCATGATGATCTTTTGTTTGATCTCCATCTCGTAGATCAGCCGGTCGAAATCTATGGCGGGGAAAAAATCCCGTAGCACCGGCTCCCCGCGGAAGAGCTGTTCCAGTATCAGCCTCTCGGCGGCGGCCATCGGGTGAGCCCGGTCCTTCATCTTCTCCATCAGGTAGGCCACGGCCTCGGCGCTGATCTCGGCAAGCAACGGCTCCAATTCTTTTTCTCCGCGCACGTTCACGCTTATTTTGTCTTCCGTGCCGGAATTGCGCACGAAAACGGCGCCCACCTGGCCGCCCCCCTCGCGCGTCAGTTTGATGTACAGCATGTCCGGCTCGTCCAGGATGATGGATGGTCTCGCGTTCAACGTGGCATCCGACGCTTTTGCGAAGGTGCCGAAAATAATGTCCTCCACCCCTTTCCACACCTTGCTTCCCCGGTGGAAAAGTTCTTTTTTCACATAGTAGGCGTAGGCGCTGTGCTTGTATCCCGGCTCGAACGGGTTTTGGCACAGCGTCAGCAGTTCCGCGCGGGTTTTCCCCTCCGCCAGGCGGTGCACGGCGACCAGCGTATTGATGGCCCCTTTCAGTCCGTTTCCGGCGAACACGCGTTTTTGCGTCTGGCATGCCACGGAGATCACACCCGCGTGGATGCTGTGGCCCGTTTCTTCGCCGCCAAGACCGAAGGCATCGGGGTTTCCCATGGCCTTTTTCAGTATCCACTTGTCGCCCACCGCCATCACTTCGGCCTTGAACCCAAGTTGTTCGGCGTGGCGCGCCACCGCGATGTCGCTTTCCACGGTGTACGCGAACAGCGACCCGCGGTACTTTCCCGGCGCGGTTTTGATGAGGAATTCCGCCTGCAATGCCAGCGACTCGTCGCCGGAAAGGATATGCAGTCCATCGGCCACGGGATCATAGACAAGCAGGAAAAAGCGGTCGCCGTCGGCGTCGAAGGTTGCCCCCATGAGGAGCAGGTCCTTTTCCGCGGGGTTGGCGCACATGGCACGCCCCTCGGCGAACATTTTTGCGACCAGTTGATGCCGGGAAATACCCGCGCCACAATCAAACTCGGCGGCGGCTATTTCCCGCATGCCCTCCAGGAAGGCGACGCCGGAGTCCCGGTTCACTTCGCCGTTTTGCTCTTCCGCCACCTCGATGACGCGCGCAAAGCCAAGCTGGGAAAGCACTCCGGCGGCGATGCCCGCCAGCGCCCCGTGGGCCGGATCCGCCACCAGCACGGTACGGGCGAATAGCGTGTCGCCCGGGGGCAACCATGTATTTTCCGGTTCAGCGTGGAAATCGATGAAGCGCCGCCGTTCGCTTTTCCCCCCATCGAACGGCTCGAATTTCCTTTCGGCGCGGCGTACGGTCTCGCAGGCGGTCTGGTATATCCGCTTGGTCAAGCGGAGGTCGTCGTCCGGCATGAACTTGGCGCCGTGCGGCCCCAAGAATATCTTTATCCCGTTTTGGTCCTTGGGGTTGTGCGAGGCGGTGATCATGAACGCGGTGGCCGCTTCCATGCAGGCCAGCGCCATTGCAACGCCCGGCGTGGGGAGCGCCCCCAGAACCAGCGGCCTCCCTCCCGCTTTCGCTATGCCGTCAACCGCGCGTTCCGTGTAGAATCCACCCGTATCGCGCGAGTCCCACCCGATCAGCACATCATCCCCTTCGGCCATTTTGCCGTCCTCGATGAGGCCGCGTACATGGGCGTAGCAATACAGCTCGAAAAACTCCTCGGTCATCACCCCGTGGGTGAGGAACGCGTCCAGCGGCCCGTTGCGGAAATCGGCGGCGCGGCCCACGGGGCGGCGAACGCCGTCGGTCCCCTGGAGCCGCTCAACCCGCTTTGCGCTCACGCCACCGTCACGGATTTCGCCAGCGCGCGCGGCTTGTCCACGTTTCGGCCAAGGGTGGTGGCGAAGAAATAGGAAAGCAGTTGGCTTGCCACCAGCGCCACCAGAGGCATCACCAGCGGCGGCGCGGAGGGGAGCAGAAGTTGGTCGTCCAAAAGGGGCGACTTGGCAAATGCTCTCGAAGAGTGGATAGCCACCACACTGCCGCCGCGGGCCTTTATTTCTTCAATGGAACTCATGGTCATCTTGTACAGTTCGTGTTCCTTTTCAGTGGGAACGAACACCAGGCATTTCAGTTTTTCGTCGATAAGCGCGATGGTCCCGTGTTTTAAAAAGCCGGCGGGCATCCCCTCCGTGTGGAGATAGGCAACCTCCTTGACCTTGAGCGCCGCCTCCAGCGCGATCGGGTAGTATTTGCCACGCCCCAAATACAGCCAGTTGTGGTGATGGGCCTGGCGCTTGGCGAGGTTGTGCACGAAGGCCGAATGCTCGTTGAGGAAATCGGAGATGAGACCCGGTAGCGTTTCCAGTTGTTTCAGCTTCGCTTTCCTGTCGGCCGGGGTGAGTTTGCCGGTGATGATGCCCGCCTCGATGGCGGTGCGGATGAGGATGACCATCTGGGCAAGCGCCGCCTTGGTGCTTATGACGCAAATCTCCGGCCCCGAACCCTGCATGACGGTGGTATCCACCAAGCGCGCCATCGTGGAGCCGATCACGTTTACGATGGCCGCCGTTTTCGCTTTCCGGTTTTTCGCCTCGCGCAGGACGCGCAGGGTGTCGTAGGTCTCGCCCGATTGGGAAACGGCGAGCACAAAGTCCCCTTCACCCGCCGGGGTGCTTTCCAGGAACTCGTCGGAACTTATGGCGGGGATGCTTAGTCCCGCTTCCGACGCCAGATAATACTGGCCGATCTGCGCCGCGTAGAAAGTGGTGCCGACCCCGGTGAGAAATGCCCGCCGGGAATCCACCAGTCCCCGCGCCAGGGAGATAATGGCCTCCTGGCTGATCGCCAGCGCCTTATTCACCGTTTCCGGCTGTTCGTATATCTCCTTGAGCATATAATGGGGGAAGCCGCCCTTTTTGGACATTTCGGCGTCCCACTCTATTTGCATTACTTTCTTGAGCACGGGACTTCCGTCCCCGATCCGTTTGATGGCGTATCCTTCGTTGCTGATGATCGCATACTCGCCGTCGTCCATCACCACCGCGTCCTTGGTGTATTCGATGAAAGCGTTGAAATCCGAGCCGAGGTAATTTTCATTGTTCCCCAGGCCGATGATGAGCGGGCTTTCGTGCTTTGCGCAGAAGATGCGGCCGGGTTCCTCGTATGCCACCATCGCCACGGCGAACGAACCCTCCAGTTCCTTGAGCGCGGCGGAAAAGGCGCTTTCCAGCGGCATCCCGCCCTTCCGGTATTCCTCTATGAGGTGGGGGATCACTTCCGAATCGGTTTCGGAAATGAAGTGGTGCCGCTTTTTTATCAGCGTTTGTTTCAGGTCCAGATAGTTTGAAATGATGCCGTTATGCACCACCGCGATGCTCCCGTCGCAATTGGCGTGCGGGTGCGCGTTGGCCGGGGTCACACCGCCGTGGGTCGCCCACCGGGTATGGGCGATTCCCACATACCCGTCCATCGACAGGAAGAGTTCCTTTTCGGCCACGTCCGCCACATGGCCGATATTCTTCCGTATCACCGGCCCGTGCGAATTGATGATGGCCATGCCGCAGGAATCATAGCCCCGGTACTCCAGGTTCTGGATGCTGTTAAGCAGTTTTTTGGTGATCGTATTGCTGGAAATGATCCCGCTAATGCCGCACATGGTTTACCTGCCGTTCTTCGGGAAGGTGAGGTTGTGCGGCACCGTCCGTCCCGCTTCCACCACCGAACCGGGGGCGATGGTGTGGCCGCTTCCCAGCGCGGCGCCGTCGCCGATGAACGCCCCCAGTTTCCCCATGTTGGAATCCACCAGCCGCCGGTTTATCCGCACCTTGACGGTTGATTCGTCCATGTGCCTGTTAATGGTCATGGTGCCGGAGCCGATGCTGACGCCCTCCCCTATGACGCTGTCGCCGATGAAGGAAAGGCGTCCGACGGTGGAGCGCCCGAACAAAACGCAGTTCTTCAGTTCAACTCCGAACCCCACCACCGATTCCGCGCCCAGCGAAGAGTATTGGCGGATGAGGACGTTGTTGCCGATGTAGCTTCCCCGTCCGATGAACGCCGGCCCCTGTATGACCGCGCCGGAGCGTATCTCCACGTCCTCTTCGATGTGCACCGGCCCCTTAATCTTGGCATCCCGCATTTTCACCGATTCATGCACATTGGCGGAGTGCCAACTGTCCATGATCATTTTATTCGCGGCGAGTATGTCCCAGGGACAGGCGATGTCCAGCCAGCCCTTTTCCCAAATAGTGGCCTTCAGCCCTTCCGCTTTGATGAGCGTGGTGAGCGATTTTGCCATGTCGCCGCCGTTTTTCTCCAGGATGCCGAAGAAGGAGTAGGGAAGGATGTACATTCCAGCCAGTACATAGTTCCCCAGGTCCTTTCGTCCCGGCTTCTCCACGATTTTCGTGATGTTCATGGCGGTGTCCAGATACACGTTGCCGAATGCCGCCGACTCCTTCGTCAGGCAGATGCTGGCCACCGGTTGCCCGGTGAGGCCGAAGACCTGCTGGATGTTCGCGGCCATGTTCTCGTCGGTCAGCACGTCGGAATAAACGAGCAGGAAATGCTCCCCCGGAACGAAACGGCTTTTCGCGGTCAGGATGGCGTCGCCGATCCCGCTGGTTTTTTTTTGCTGGAGGTAGGTTATGGAAAGGTTCATGGACTGGCCGGATCCGAAATAGTCCGTGACCGCCTTGCCGTTTTGACCGGTGACGAGGTACACCTCGCTGAAGCCCGATTCCCGGAGGGTGGAGAGTGCGCGGTACAGCACCGGCCTTCCGGCCACATGGACCATCGGTTTTGGCCGGGTGACGGAAAACGGGGCCATGTTCGTGCCGCCTCCGGCGGCGAGTATCAACGCTTTCATATTCCTCCTACACCGTCACGCTTTTTGCCACGTTGCGCGGACGGTCCACGTCTTTCTTGTTGTACAAGGCCACATAATAGATGAAAAGCTGGGCCGGAACAATCGCCAGCAGGGGCGCCAACGCATCCGGGGCGGGCGGGACGGCGATATGTTCATCGCAATGGTTGCGCATTTCGGGGAAAGCCGAGGCGCCGGTGGCGATGAGGGTGGCGCCGCGGGCCCGCAGTTCGTCCATGTCATTCAGGATCTCGTGGGCGGGGGTTTCCTGGTTCGCCAGGTACATCACCGGGGTGTCCTTTTCCACCAGGCTTATAGGCCCGTGTTTGATCTCTCCTCCCACCAATCCCTCCGCGTGGATGTTCGCCACCTCTTTCATCATCAGGGCCGCGTAGAGGGCGGCGGGGTACTGAAGGCCGCGGCCCACGAAAAAGAAGGAACGGTGGTGCGCGAACTTTTCCGCCAGCCGCCGCAGGGTGGTTTCATAAGTGACCATCTGTTCCATCTGGCCGGGGAGGGCGTGGAGGGCGTTGAGGAGCTTTTCCTGTTCCTCCGGCGGAATGGTCTTCCTGCCCCTTCCCAGATGGAGTGTCAGCAGTACCATGGCCACCACCATCGTGGTGAAGGTCTTGCTGGAGGCGATGGATATTTCCGGGCCGGAGCGTGTGACGAACACGTCGTGCGCCATGCGCGCCAAAGTGCTGGATGCGTTGTTGGTGACCGCAAACAGGCGCGCCCCTTTCTGGAGCGCGATCCGGGCCGATTCCAATGTGTCGCGCGTTTCGCCGGACTGTGAGGCGGCAACGTAGAGGGTGTTGTTCTCGATGATGCGCTGGGCAAAATGGTGTTCTGAAGCGATGACGCGCGAGGCGGGGATCCCCGCGACCGATTCGCAGACCCATTGTCCCAACATCGCCGCGAAGTACGAGGAACCGCTTCCGGAAAAGATGACCTTTTTCACCTTTTCCAGGCCTGCGCAGGGAAACGAGAATTGTTCGGGCAGGAACCGCTCGCTTTTGGGCGGGAAACAGGCGGCGATGGTTTCCCGCGCCGCACGCGGGGATTCCACAATTTCCTTCAGTAAAAAGTGCCGGTAGCCGCGCTTTTCCGCCATCACGGGGTTCCACGCGATCTTCTGGGGCGTGTGCTCCACCGGCCTGCCCTGGAAATCCATGAACTGCGCCCCCTCGCGCGAAAGGAGCGCCACTTCGCCATCGCGCAAGAAAACCATCCGGTCGGTGTACGGCGCGATGGCGGTGGCATCCGACGCGGCGAGGTATTCCCCCTCGCCCAGGCCGATCACCATCGGGTTTCCTTTGCAGACCACCACCAGCTGGTCGGGGTCGCGCCCCGAAACGGCGCAAAAGGTAAGCCCCCCCTCCACTTTTTTCAGAGCCGCCAACACCGATTCGAGAAGCGTGCCTTTCCAATGCAGGTTGATGAGGTGCGGGAGTATCTCGGTATCCGTCTCGGATTTGAAGCGCGCGCCTTTTTTCACCAGCGACTCCTTGAGCGCCACCGCGTTGTCTATGATGCCATTGTGCGCCACCGCGGTGGTATCGGCCACCAGCGGGTGCGCGTTGCGGATGGACGGCTTGCCGTGCGAGGCCCAGCGGGTGTGGCCGATGCCCAGGTTGCCGGCTATCGGGCGGCCCCGCAGTTTTTCCACCAACCCGGCGGGCCGGCCCAACGTGCGGTGCAGGCGCACCCCGCCGCCGCTGATGATGGCGATGCCGGAAGAATCGTACCCGCGGTATTCCAGCCGGGCCAGCGCATCGAGGATGATCTCCTTCGCGTTGCGGTGGCCGATGTATCCCGCTATGCCGGACACTTAACGGTCTCCCGCCACGGCGTGGCGATTCAACGCTTCCAGTTCTTCCGGCCGGTTCACGCCGAGGATCTGCCGGGAATCGTCCAGCTTCAGCGCCGCCACTTTCCGCCCTTCCGCCAGCGCTATTTTCACCACGTCGGTAAGGTAGTATTCCTTTTGGTCGTTGTCGGCGGAGACCTTTTTCAGCGCGGCGAACAGATAGCCGCTGTCGAACGCATAGATGCCGCCGTTTATTTCCTTAATTAATTTTTGATCGGGCGTGGCGTCGCGTTCTTCAACGATGGCGGCCACTTTGCCATTTCCGCCGCGCAAAACGCGCCCGTACCCCGAGGGATTCTCAACCTCCGTGGAAAGAAACGCCACGGGCGAGACCTCCCCGCGGGCCAGGGCGATAAGGGCCGCGATGGTTTCCGCCCGCACCAGCGGCACGTCGCCCGATAGCACCACCACCGTGCCCGCGAACCCGACAAGAGCGGTGTTTGCCTGCATTACAGCGTGGGCGGTGCCCAACTGCTCAGTTTGTTCCGCGAAGTGCGCTTCTTCCCCGGCCAGCGCCTGTTTGACCATCTCTCCTTTGTATCCCACTACCACCACGATGCGCTCCGGATTCAGCCGCTTGGCGGTGTGGACGACGTGGGACACCAATGGACGGCCTGCAAGCGGGTGGAGCACCTTCGGGATGTCCGAATTCATCCGGGTTCCTTTTCCGGCGGCAAGGATCACCACCGCCGTTCGCGCCCCGGTTTCTATTTCTTTTGTCATGGCAGGGGTATTTTACCCTGAATGGGGCAATGGGAAAGCCGCAAAGGCGGTCGGATGGCGATGCCCGCCCGGACAAGCTATTATTCCCCGATGGAAACACCGCTGTTCAAAGACCCCGATTTCCGGCGTGGCTTCCGGGCGGGACTCGGCGCGGGTATAACTTTCATGGTTATATTCTTCGGGTTCGGCGTGTATGCGATGGACCGTGGTTTCCCGCCGCTTCTTATCCCGCTTTTCACCGCGCTGGTCTTCGCGGCTCCCGCGCAGTACGCGGTGGTGGATATGGCGGGTTCCGCCGCCGCGCTGTGGCAGTTCATCGCCGTGGGGTCGCTGGTGAACCTGCGGTTTTTCGTGTGGGGGTTGGCCATGTCGCATTTCGTCCGGCATGTGCCGCCGCGGCGAATGCTCCCGTGGGCGCAGTTCGTGGCGGCCAGCACGTTTTTGCTCCCGCTGTTCGACAAGCGGAAAAACCCCTCCGCCGATTTTTTCTCGTATTACCGCGGGGTGGTATGCGCTTCGGTGCCGATGACGCTCGTGGGCACCGTGTTGGGGATGGCCGCGCACGGTGGCCTGCCGCCGGTGATTGCGTATGTCTCCACCTTGGTATTTCCGGTATTTTTCTGCGTTTTGCTGGTGGGAGACCTGAAGAAAAAGATAGAGGGGTTCACCGTTCTATGCGCGTTCGCCCTGGCCCCGTTTGCCGAGGTCGCCTTGCCGGGATGGGGGATACTGATGGCCGCCTTCCTTTCCGCCACCCTTTCATTGGGGGCGCATATATGGATGCGGCGCACTGGCTGGTAGTGGTGCTGGGCGTGGCGGCGGGGTCGTACCTGTTCCGCGCGGCTCCGTTCGTCATCGGCGCGCGGATGAAGTTCCACCCCTACTTCCTCGAATGGCTCGTGCTGATGGCTTTGGCGCTCATCGCCGCGCTGGTGGCAAAGGCGTTCTTCGTGAGCGGGGGCAAACTCTCGTTTGCCAACGCCCCGGCGCAATTGGCCTCGGTGGGGGTGGCTTGCGCCCTACAGCTCAAATTCCGCCAGATGCTCCTGTCGCTCGCGGGCGGCCTGATGGTGGCGTTTCTGCTCCGGCTGGTCATACAATGAACAGATGAACACCGGGGCGGTATATTCCCTGCTTTCAGCGGCGCTTTTCGGGGTGTCGCCCGTTCTTGCCAAGCTGTGGATCGGCGACATGTCTCCCCTTTTGCTGGCGGGACTGCTTTACCTGGGTTCCGGCGCCGCCCTTCACTTTGTCCTGCTTGCGAAGAAACAAAGCCTCCTCGCCGAACTAAAAGCTCTTTCAAAGAACCACCGCTTCAAGCTCCTGGGTTCCATCGTTTCCGGCGGGATACTCGCCCCCCTTTGCCTCGCCTACGGCATAAAATACGGCTCGGCTTTCGAGGTATCACTGCTCCTGAACCTTGAGACGGTCGCCACGACGCTGATCGCGTGGCTTGTGTTCAGGGAGCATGTGGGGGCGCGCGCGGGGGTGGGGATGGTGTTGCTTGTTCTTGGCGGGATCGTTATTTCCACCGCTCCACAAAACGGGTTCTCGTTTTCCCCGGCGGGCCTGTTTCTTTTGGGCACCTGTGTTTTCTGGGGGCTCGACAACAGCCTGACGCGCGACCTGGACGAAATTACCCCCTCGGCCCTTGGGAGCGTAAAAGGCTGGGCCGCGGGCCTCTTCAATACCGCGCTGGCATTTGTGCTGGGGCAATCTTCCGCGGGCTTATGGCAGGCGGCGGGAATGCTCGGCATCGGGGCCGTGAGTTACGGTGTAAGCCTTGTCCTTTTCGTCAATGCCTTGCGGCTCATCGGGACATCGCGGACCGGGATGTATTTCGCCGTCGGGCCGTTCTTCGGCATGGCGTTCTCCGTGCTCCTGTTGGGTGATAGGCCCGCACTCCACCAATGGGGGGCCGCGCTTATCATGGCGGTGGGATTGTGGACGATAACCCGTGAACGCCATGCCCACTCCCACACCCATGAACTGTTCCTCCATCGGCATCGGCATTCGTTCGACGAGCATCACCAGCACCTGCACGCGGGGACGGAGGGACCGGAACCGCACGATCACATGCACACCCATGAACCGATGACCCATTCGCATTCGCATTGGCCGGACATCCACCACCGCCACATTCATTGATCCCGGCGGCGGATGATTGCGGGCCGGTTTTATGGTAATATTGCGGCTATGAAAAAGGTACTGATCACGCTTATTGCCGTTTGTCTTGCGGGAACCGCCTTCGCCGGGGAGCATGAAGGGCATGGGGAACACGGCAACTATCAGCACCAAGAGCCGCCGGAGATACCGTTGGGGCCGAAGGAAAAGCTGATACAGAAGTTCCGCAAACCGGACGCGAAACTCGTTAAAAAAGGGTATTTCCTGAACCAGAACGGCGAGAAGGCGACGCTGGCCGATTATCGCGGCAAGATCGTTTTGCTGGACTTCACCTACTCCGGGTGCCCGCACGGCCTGTGCCAGTACCTCAACCAGAAGATGCAGTATGTGGCCCGCAAATATGCGGCCCGGCTGGGGATCGACATCCAGCTTGTGTCGGTGAGCTTCGATGATACGGATAATCCCGAAAAGCTGAAGAAGTTTTCCGAACGGTTCGAAGTGACCGACGTGAAAAAGTGGGCGTACCTCGGCGGCGCGGCGGGGGACATCAAGGAAATCGCCACCGAGTATGGCGTTTCGTTTGAATGGAAACCCGGTGACGAGGCGTTCGTCCACACCGCGCGCACCGTGCTTCTGGACCGCGAGGGGAAAAAGGTGAACGCATACCGCGGCACCGATTACAAACTACAGCAGGTGACGGACGATATCGAAACCCTGTTAAAAGGGAACAAGTAGCGGCCTATTCCTTTTTCTTGGGCGGCATTTTCAGATCTTTCAGTCGCTCTTCAAACACCGCTTCGCGTCCGTGCGGCGAGGGGGAGTAAAACTTCACGTTTTCCATTTCTTCCGGCAGGTAGCTTTGCCGGACCCAGTGGCCGGGAAAGTCGTGCGGGTATTTGTACCCTTTGCCGTGGCCCCACTTTTTCGCGTCGCTATACGACGTATCCCGCAAGTGCGCGGGGACCTGTGGGGCGGTGCCGCTTTCGCGCAGGTGCCCCAACGCGGCGTCCACGGCGGTCACGGTGGCGTTCGATTTCGGCGCGCAGGCAACGTATAAAACGGCCTGCGCCAGCGGGATTCGGCCCTCAGGCAGGCCGATTTTCTCCACCGCTTCGGCGGCGGCCACCGCCAGGATGAGCGCGGTGGGGTCGGCGTTTCCCACGTCTTCCGCGGAGGTCACGATAAGCCGCCGCGCGATGAAGCGCGGGTCCTCGCCCGCTTCGATCATCCGCGCCATCCAGTACAGCGCCGCGTCGGGATCGGAACCCCGTAGCGATTTTTGAAAGGCCGAGGCGTGATCGTAATGCGCCTGGCCGTCCCGGTCGTACAGCAAAGCCGCCTTTTGCGAGATCTGCTCCACCAGAGTTTTGTCAATCGTGCCGCTTCCGATAGCAAGGGCGCAGGCCTCCAAAAGTCCCAGGGCCACCCGGCCATCACCGGCGGACAGGTGGGCGATCTGTTGGGTCGCTTCCTCGCCGATGGTCACGTCCCATTTGCCGAGGCCATGCTCGGCGTCTTCCGCCGCCATTTTCACGATCTGGACAACCTCGTCGAGCGAGAGCGGTTTTAATTCCACGATGGTGCACCGCGACCGCAGGGCGGGGATGATGCCGAACGCGGGGTTCTCGGTGGTGGCACCAATGAGTGTGACAAGGCCGCTCTCCACATGCGGCAAAAGCTGATCCTGCTGGGTCTTGTTGTAGCGGTGCAATTCGTCAATGAACAGCACCGTTTTTTTTCCGTTGGCCGAATGGTATTTCGCGCCGCTGATGGCCTCTTTGAGTTCCTTCACGCCGCTTTCCACGGCGGAAAGCTGGACGAACATGCGGCCGCTCACGTTCGCGGCAAGGCGGGCAATCGTGGTCTTGCCGGTGCCGGGCGGCCCCCAGAGCAAAAGAGAGCCGAAACGGTCTTCCTCGATGAGTTTCCGTAAGGGTTTGCCTTTCCCGACGGCGTGCGCCTGCCCCACGAACCGTGCGAATGTTTTGGGGCGCATCCGCTCCGCCAGCGGGCGCGATCCTTCCGGAACTTCGGGCTTTGGCTCCTCGCCGAAAAGGGAGGGGTTGTCTTTCACGATTGGGTCTCCCGCTGATCCATTCACGCATTATACCAGCGGAAAGCGGAAGGGGAGACGACGGATGGTCGCTTTGCTTCAGGTCTTGAACTGGTCCACTAGTTTTTTCAGGTCGCCCGCCAACTGCGTGAGGTTCTGCGCCGAGTCGTAGGTCCTCTGCGTGTCCTGCGAGGTGGATTTGCTGATCTCCGCCACGCTGTGCATGTTCTTCGAGATCTCTTCCACGGTCTTTGACTGCTGTTCCGACGCGGTGGCGATATGGCTCACCATATCGGCGGAATTTTGCACCTGTTCCACTATGCTCTTGAGCGATTGGCCGGTCTCATCGGCGGAGCGCACGCCGGACTTCACTTCGTCCATGACGGTTTCCATGCTCATCACGGCGTCCTGCGTGTCCGCCTGTATCTTGCTGATCATCGTGGCGATCTCCTTGGTCGCCTTGGTGGTGCGCTCGGCCAGCTTGCGCACTTCGTCGGCCACCACGGCGAACCCGCGCCCCGCTTCGCCCGCGCGCGCCGCTTCGATGGCGGCGTTGAGCGCCAGCAGGTTCGTCTGGTCCGCGATGTCGTCGATCACCGATACGATCTCGCTTATCTGGTCGGAGTTGTTCCCCAGCGCCTGTATCACCTTGCTGGATTGTTCCATCGAAGAAGATATCCGGTGGATGCCCGCGATGGTCTCTTGCACCACCTTGGAACCCGCCAGCGCCGCTTCCTTGGCGGCGTTGCTGGATTCCAGCGCCTGGTTGGAGTTCTTGGCTATTTCCATGATGGTGGACGACATCTCCTCGACGGAGGCCGCCACATGGGTGGACTGTTCGTTCTGCTTTTCGCTTCCTTCCGCGATGTGGCGGGCGAGCACGGAAAGTTCCTCGGCGGAACGGGTCACGTCGGACGAGCTTCCATTGATCTTGTGGATCATCTCTTTCAGGTTTTCCTGCATTTTGAAGAGCGCCTGCGAAAGCCCGCCGATCTCGTCCTGCCGCGTGGTGTCTATCTGCGAGGTAAGGTCGCCGTTGGCGATCCGGTCGGCGGCTTCCGATATCTGGTTCACCGGCGTGACCACCGTGAACCGGAAGAACATGTTGAGGACTATAAGGTTGATGGCGATGAGCACCACAGCGGCGCCGATAGCGAGGTTGCGCGTATTCGAACTTTCCTGCTTGAGCCGTTCGAGTTCGTTATTCTTCCGTTGTTTATCGGCGGCTATCTGCTCTGGAGTGCCGGTGGAGGACTGGCCTTCGAGCACGGCGGCCAGTTCCGTCATGGCGGTATCGGCCTGCCTTACGTTTTGGTAAAGCTGGAACGAAGCCTGCGCCACGAGGAACGCAAGGAGGATAAGGAATATCTTTACCTGGATGGTCATGTGACCGCTTCCAAACAACCCTTTGCCTGAACTTTTTGCAGTATCCAAGAATGCCCCCCTAATTTTCCCCTACATTCGGTTAGATGTACTTTAGGGAACCGGAACCGCTTCTGTCAAGTACTCTGTCATTATTTTATTGTCCCAATTTGAGCCAAGCCCTGTCCTCGGTGAATCATTTTCGCTTGATCATTGAGTACAGTTCGTACCCGTTGAATTTTTCGGCCCCGCTCAAAAAGCACAATTCCACAACGAACGCGACTCCCACCACCTTCGCGCCCAGCTTTTCCGTCAGGCTTATCGCCGCGCGCATGGTGCCGCCGGTGGCCAGCAGGTCGTCCACCAGCAAAACCCGCTCTCCGGGCTTGAAAGCGTCCTTGTGCATCTGAATCTCGTTCGTTCCGTATTCCAGCGCGTAGGATTCCGATATGGTGTCCGCGGGCAGTTTGCCCGGCTTGCGGATCATGGTCATGCCGCACCCCAGCCGGTACGCCAGAGCGGCGGCGATAACCAGCCCGCGCGCTTCCACACCCGCCACATGGTCTATTTTTTGCCCGGCGTATTTTTCCGCGAGGGTGTCAATAATGCTTTTGAACGCCTCGGCGTCGTTGAACACAGTGGTCACATCGAGGAACAAAATCCCTTTTTTGGGAAAATCCGGCACCAGCCGTATTCTCCGTTCCAGTTCTTCCGCGGAAAGTTTTGCCATTGGCTCCCCCAAAAAATAAATGCCACGTTTTTTCCGCCCTTCCGGGCGGCGGATGACAGTGTACCAGACCCTGCCATATTTCAGCCAGTTCCAATCATCCCGCGATTTGGGGTAAAGCGATTTTGCGGATTTTCCGAAAAGTAATCATTGACGGCGGAAAAATGCCGGAAGCGGTAAAGTTTTCCGGATTCGCGCCGATGAGACTTGTGCCACAGCCTCATCCGCTTAAGGGTGGGGAAAAAGGAATTGACGTGGCATTGTAATTGAAGGGATGCAAAAGTGGGACTGTTACTGAATAATGCGCGGCTCACCGTAAACGCGGGGAAAAGTTATTCTCCGCCCGTGCAAAAAATAAAACCGGCGCGCACCAGCATTGCCGAGGACGCGGTGTTCATCCCCAAGCCGCACAAGCGGGTGGATTTTAAACTGCAATCCGGAGCGCCCGGCGAGACCGGTGCGGGCGGCGCGGGTGGCGGCGAGAATGTTTCGCTAAAGCCGCTTGGGTCGCACGGCGTTACCGCCGAGTTTGGCTCAAACGCGCAATTGGCCAATGGCGCGCCGAAGGTGGTTATGGAAGTTATCGCCAATCCGCAAAAGGACTTTTCCGTCATCTCCACGCAAGAAGAAGGGCGGCAAAGCCATAATGCCAGCACGGTGAATTTCACACAGGCCTACGATGCGTATGGCAGGCCGCGCATCGGGTTCAGCCGCGAGCCGTACGATTTCGCCTTCACCAAATGGATGATAAAGACCTCGCAACTGAAGTTCCAGCAGAACGTGGCGGAGTCACAGGCGCAATTCGACAAGTATGCCTTTGACCCCAAGTCGTTGACCGACCCGAACGCCCAAAAAGTTCAGGATGCGGAGCAGGCGCTTGCCACCGGCACGGTGGAAAAGGGGATGGTGACGCCGGACCCGCAAAAGCTGGTGAACGGCAACGCCGTGGGAGAAACAAAAACCGTCGGCGCAAGCCCCGAAGAGGCCGCGAAAATGATGGGGATAGACGCGCAATCCGTAATGGTGCCGAACGCGGTGAAAAAGGACGGGAAGGAATCGCAAAAAGACGGCGGTCAGGAACCTTCCGAGCTGACGAAGGACATTTTCAAGCCGCTCGACCAGTTGGGCGGATCGAAAGCGAAAAAAGAACTTTACGCCGACCCGGGCAAGCTTCCGGAATCGGGAACCATTTCCGTTTCCGCTTAACCGGCCAGGCAGAATTCCGCGAACGCGCACCGGCGGTCCGGGCAGGCGGCACGCTCGGCGGTCGGCAGTGATTTCGCCCCGCGCAGTTCCTTTTCAAGCCCCGCGATCTCCCGGCAGGCCGTGTGCGCGTCTTTTTCCACCTGCGCCAGAAGTTGCGCATCCAGCGTCCAGCGGAGCAAAGCCGGTTTTCCTTTCAGGTATGCGACGGCGCAATCAACCGTTTCCGCGCCGGTGAGGCGGGCCAGCGCCAAGCCATACAGGTTCACTTGCAAAGCGGCGGAGGCGGAGGGGGAGCCGCCGCTGTGCGTGGTGAACTTGTAATCCAGCACGCAGGGGATTCCGTCCTTGTCACGCAACAAAAGGTCGATTTTCCCCTCAAGGAAAAACGAATGACCGTTTGATGGAAGCGCGCAGGTGAACGGAATTTCGCGACCCGACTCGCGCTCCCCCCGTTTATAAAGCGGCTGTAACAGATGGTACGCCGCGAGCACCGCCTTGTGCGCTTCCCCGGACCGGTCCACGCCCGAAAGGAGCGGCGTGAGCGTTTCCCGCGCTGATCTCGCAAATACGGTTTCCGTCTGGTTGAAATCCAGCTTTTCCAGCGCGGTATGGATCGCCGATCCCGCACGGGCGCTTTTCCCGGCGTTCCCCGCCGGGGAAAGGCCGAAGATGTGGCTCAAAAGGTATTCGCGCTTACACCGTTTGAAGGCGGTGATGGCGCTAATGCTCACGAACAGGTTTCCCGTTCCCGCCATGCCATCTATCGCGGCGGATTCCGGCGATTCAACGGGGACGACATCCGCTTCACCTTTCAATATGTCGTACGCGCGGGCGGAAGGGGCGGCCACTTCGGGTGCCATCGCGCAATCGGCGACGGCGATCAAACCAGGATGCCGTTCCGCCATGCTTTGCACCGCCTGCCAGCGATCCTGGGAATTCTTTTTCCGCGGAAAGCCGCTGAGCACCAGCCGGTCCTCCGCCCGTGTGCAGGCAACGTAAAATATCCGCTGGTCGTCTTCCTTCCCGCGTTCCTTTTTCAGGTCCGTCACTTCCCCGAACACTTTCCCACCGTACGATCTGCGAACCGCCCGATCCACATATTTCACGGCGATTCCCGCGCGCTGATCGAAGGCCACCGGGGTATTTTGTCCCCCTCCGCCGCTATCAATGTCCGGCACGAATACCACGGGGAACTCCAGTCCCTTCGATTGATGGATGGTCATGATGCGCACCACGTCCTCCTCCGGCCCGGCGGCCACGGCTTGAGGCTCATCCGTTTCGCCCTCCATCAGGCTGGCGATGCGCCGCACGAAATTTTTTAGCGTGGCGGTGCCGCCTGCTTCCACGGCGCGGGCCATTTCGATGAGCTTGAGTACGTTCGCCACTTTCTGCATGCCGTTCGGTTGTGCCCCCAAAATGCCGGTGAACCCGCTATTTTCGATTATCCCTTCGATCACTTCCGAAACGGTCATCCGGTCTTTCGCATCCCGTAAGCGTCCGGCCCAGGAAAAGAAATCCTCCAGCTTGGCCCGCTCCGCCGCGTCCGGCACGATCTCCTTCAGCTGGCGCGCGTCCGGCATCAGATCGCTCCGTAGCGCGCCGTCATTCCCCCGGCGCAAGGCCAGCACTGTTTCATCGGAGCACCCGGCGAGCGGGGAACGCAATGCCCCCACCCACGCCAATAGGTCCGAAGGGTTTTCCATACACGCAAGCACCGAAGCCACGTCCGCCACCTCCTGGCTTTGAAAAAAACCGGCGCCGCGGTGGACTACGGCCGGCACCCCCGCGCAACGGAAGGCGGATTCGTAGAGCGGCAGGGCGGTAAATTTCCTGAAGAGCACGGCCATATCGCGGTAATGGAACCCTTCGCCCGCCAGTTGCCGCATTTTCGCCGCCACCAGCCGGGCCTCCTTGTATCGGCTGTCGTCGGTGCTCTCCAGCGGGGCGAAAGTGATCCATTCCACGCCCGGCGCGCCCGCGGCAGGCCGGTTGGATTCGCATACGTCCGGCATGGAAAATATTTCGGGTGCGTGTTCATTGAAAAACCCGTTCGCGAACGCCACCAGTTCCGGCGTGGAGCGGCGGTTGGTGGCTATGGGGAACAACGCGCCGCCGTTTTTCTGGATGTCGTCCCGCGCCTCTTCGAAGACGCGCACTTCGCCGCCCCGGAAGCCGTAGATCGCCTGTTTCGGGTCCCCCACGATGAACAGCTTTTTTTCCCCCGGCAGGGCGAGCGCATAGATGATCTCTTTCTGTAACCGGTTAACGTCCTGGAACTCGTCCACCAGCACCGCCAGGAACTTGTTGCGGTAGCCGTCGCGGATGCGCGGATTGCGGGTAAGGAGCGCAAGGGCGGATTCCTGAAGGTCGTCGAAATCGAGCAGGGCGCGGTTTTTCACCGTCCGCGCGTACCATGCGGCGAACTCGCCAATGATCGCGGCCAATTGCCGCGCGAAGGGGCGCGCCAGTTGCGAGGCGAGGCATTTTGGTATCTCCGCAAGCGTTTCCTTTAACGCTTTTGCTTCGGGGTGTTTCCTGAAATTCTGGAGATTGAGGGTGGCGGGCAGTTGCGAGGCGATGTGGAGGGCCTTCTCGCCTCCCGCCCCGCCTTCAAGGAGACGAAGGCCGCCGCGCACCTCTTCCAGTATTTCTTTGGCTTTGCCGTTTTGGACGTTCGGCAAGAGCGTTTCGGTCTGATCGTTCGCCTTTTGCAGAAGGGAGCGGTAATGTTGTACCGCCCCGGCAAAAAATGTTTCGTAGCGCGCCATCAGCGATTGCTCGTTCATGTCGGCGGCGCGCACCAGCGGAAACAGGCCGTTGACGATGGTAACAAGCGAACTCTCGAATCCGCCGCTCTTGGAGAATCCGTAGCGGTATGCCAGGTCGAGGAGCACGTGGTCTTTTTTCCGCAGGCGGGCGAGGAGGAACTGGTTAAGCGCGCGCGACATCAGTTCCGATGAGCGCGGTTCGTCCATGATCTCGAACTGCGGGTCGAGTCCCGCCTCCACCGGGTTTTCGCGCAGGATGCGGGCGCAGAAAGAATGGATGGTGGAGATGTAGGCGTGGGAAAGCCGCCGCCGGGCGCCAAGCAGGTGGTTCAGTAGCCGCCGATTGCCGGGGCCGCTCTCCTTTTGTTCCGTCTTCCCCGCCGCGGCGAAAATGCGTTTCGCGATGCGGCGGCGCATTTCATCCGCCGCTTTTTCCGTGAAGGTGATCGCCAGGATGCCGTCCACCTGCGGGTACTTTCCCTCGCGTTCGGCGGAAAGGACGCGGAAAAATTTTTCCACAAGAAGATAGGTCTTGCCCGTTCCCGCCGAAGCGTGGATGCAGGTATCGCCCCCGAAGGCGAGTATTTGTTCCGTGTTGTCACTCATCGGCTTGCACCTCGCGCACTTCGATGATTCGGCACACCCGCGGATAGGGGCAGAACACGCACCCGCCGGGGGTGACGGAAAAATCGCCCGATTCCATTTTTTTCACCAATGCGATGATTTTCCCGCCGAACCGCTCGTCCCCTTCCAGCGCGGCGAGCGCGGGCGGGGGCAAGGCGTCGAACATCGCGGGAATGTGCTTGGTGATGGCCGGTTCCTTTTTCAGGAGGCAATAGGCGGCGTATCCCCCCGCCGCGTTTCTCCCCAGATGCTTGAGCGCCGCGAAAAGGTACAGCGGCGCCTGGAAGCTGGTTTCGCAGAATGTTTCCGGCTTTAGCAGGGCGGCGTACACCGCCTTCCCGGACGAATATTTGTAGTCGATCACGCGCAGGAGCCGCGATTGCGGCAACCAGTCGACGCGGTCGATCTTGCCGGTCAGCCGCACGGTTTCACCGCCGCAGGCAAGCGTGGAGGGACGGTCCTTCCCGCCGAAGGCATACTCCGTCGCCAGCACCTCGAACGGCTCGTCGCCGTAGAAGGTTTCCTCGTCCGCCACCAATCGTTCAAGCGCGGTGAGAATCTGTTGTTTGGAAATTTCCCACAGTTCAGGTTCCACGGCCACCCCCTCTTTTTCCATGCGATGGAACACTTCATCGGCGCATTTCCCGAGCGCCGCCAGACGTTTGGCAAGGGGCGGCAGGGGGCGGGTGGTCTTAAATCCATGATAATAGTTTTGCAAAATATGGTGGGCCGCGTTCCCCTCTTCGGTGCGTTCGGTCTCGGCGGTGGGAATGGGGGCCGGCTCGCACTCCAGCACGCGCGACATGAAATAGCGGAAGGGGCATTCCGCGTAGCGCTCGAGCGCGGTGGGGGAGTGTGTCCGCCGGACCTTGTTCCTCAGGTAGCCCATGAACGGGGCGCTGGATGGTCCGTCCAGTTTGCCGGTAAAGCGGTTGGCGGCCCGCGCGCGGATGGCGGGGTCGAACTCCGCGTAGAACTTTAGCCGCTCCCGTTCGATGTTGCTCCGTTCGCACGCCATCAGGAAACCGGGTTTTTGGGCGAAGTGGCGATACCACGAGCGGAGGGCGCCCGCCTCGTCCGCGCCGCGCGAAAAAAGGTCCGCCAGCAGTTTCGCCTCGCGCGCCGAGGCGTCCAGTTGCGAGGCGTACTCTTTTTCCAGCGCCACCGGTTTGGTTACTTGCGGCTTGATCTCCGGCCATGCGTCCATAATCTCTTCCAGAAAAGGGGAGGGGAGCAGTTCCCTGCCCGCGAGATCGGTGGCGCTGTGGGTGAGGACGAGCTTGGTTTCCGCCGCGCGGGCGGCGAGGTAAAAGATGAACGCCTCCTCTTCCCACGATTCCCCCAGCCGCGAAAACACCATGCGGCCCGGCGCAAGGCGCGGCGTGCGGGCCAGCAGGGCCTCGGCATGGTTTTTGTTGAAGGCGCTTTTCTCCGCCTCGCCCAGGATGGAGCCGCGTTGCAAACGCAGGGGAAATTCGCCGTCGTGCAGGCCGCAAATGAAAACCGTCTTGAAGGTCCGTCCCGCCAGTTCATGCACATTCAAAGCGAACACATGGTTCCTGCCGGGCCACTCCGGCGTGTGCGCGTTTCCCAGCGAGTTCAGCAAAAGCCGCCGCATGGCCTGCCAACCGAAATGGGCGTTCGCCATCCCCAATTCACCGACGGATGTCTCCAGTTCGCTCCACGCTTCATCGAACGCCGATCTGCACCATGCGTCGCGCAGGGAAAACGGAGCGCTGGCGGCAAGGGGGCGGGAGGCCAGCAGTTTAACCACCGCTTTGAATGCGGCGATGCAGGCGCCCGCGCGGGTGGCTTTTTCAAGTTTTTCAAGCGTGGCGACGAGTTTCAGGATTTTCGCAACGACCGTTTTTCCTTTTTTGCCGCGATGCGCCGATGAGAGCCGCTTTTTCCAGTACGCGGGGGGGCCATTGGTCACGCCCGCGGCGAACAGCAGATTCTCCGCTTCGTGGTCAGCCACGCCAGCGGGCAAAAACGCGAAGTAGGAAGAGGTTGCCAGTTTGGCGATCTCGTCCCGGTCGTACCCGGTCTCGATGGCGCCGAAAATCCCCAAGAGCGTCCGCACATACGGATTGGCGCGCACCGGCACGCCGCGCCGCAGGTACACCGGGATGCCAGCCCGGCGGAACACGTCCTCCACTATCTGGCCGTATTTTTCCAGGTCGCGGAACACGAGGCAAAAGTCGGACCACTCCCGTCCTTCCTTCATCAGGAGTATTTTTTCCGCCACCTCTTCTATTTCGCGGTACCGTCCGGTATTTTTCAATATTTCCACGGCATCCGAAAGGCCCACGATGGGGGCGGGGCGTTTCTCGCCGAACAGCGAAGCGCAAAACCCCGCCAGCGGGGTGGGGGCGGAAGAAGGTTCGTCGAACCTCAATTCGATATTTCCCGCATCGTCTTCCAGGCTCTGGAATTTCCGGATGTCGCGCTCGGCGAAATCGAACACGCGGCGGCGATCGTCCGGCAGGGGAAATTGGAGGATCACCGGTAATCTTTGCCCCAGCAGACGGATAAGCTCGAACCGGCTGGGCGCGAAATGAAAAACGCCGTGGATGTGTATTTCACCGAACCGCGACACACACCGCGGCGGGGCGGCAAGGGCGGCCATCCGCGCCAGAAGCTCCGCCATGATGTCCGCGCCGTCGCGTGCGCCGTTTTTCCGCAGGAGCCTCTCGTACCGGGCGAAGACCTTTTTCAGCCATTCTTCTTTGCCGGGCGCAAACCCCTCGATATGTTCCAGTTCATCCGCGGTGACCAACCCCAGCTTGATCTGGTGTATCACCTCGCCCGTGGAGCGCACGAACCCTTCGGTATCCCCCGCCGGGGGGCGGTGCGGGGAGTAGCTGGCGGCCTCGTGCAAAAGGAGCCAGCGGCGCACGTCGCTCACCGGCTCCGCGCCCACCAGTTCGGCGGTGAGAAGGCGCTCGAACTGCCCGAAGCTGATGATGGAGCCGCCGAATGCCGCGCCGGTCCGGCTGGCGGCGAGGTGTTTGGCTATTTCTTCTTCGGCTTTCAGGCGCGTCGGATAGACGCGGAGTATTTCCCCCATGGGCGTTATTGTAGCGCGTCCGGGAGGGGAGGGGGAAAGGTAAGGTTATTCTTTTAGATGATTGGGATTGCCGCCGGTGAAGCCGGTATAGGCGGTGATCATTTCAATGATGGCTTCCTTGGACGTTTTGCCTTCCAGTTTCAGCTTGTCCTGGAATGCCTTGAACAGTTCCTCGGTCATTTCCACGTTGAGGTTGTGGAATCCCCTTCGTGCGTGGGGGGCGGAGGGGGGCCGGTCGAACGCCGCGCGGGGCTGAACGAACCCGCCGCCCTGCTGGTGGCGCGGCGCGCTTTGCTGGCTCTGGCCGGACGGGTTGTGGTGCATCATGTTCACCCGGTAATTGGGCGACACATGTTTCGGCCCTTGCGGGTTTTGCTTGCGTCCTTTAGGGCTGAAGCGTGAGCGTCCGCCCTGCGATTGATTTTTATGAAACATTGATTTGTGTTAACCTTAACAAACGGTAACAGCGTTGTCAAACATTGCATATCTTTTGTCGGGTTTAGGGGGGAACTATGCCAATCGTAGCGGAGATATCCCGTAGTCAGCGCTCGGTTCACCCAAGTGATGGCAAATCCAATGGCGTTCACATATTCAGGTTGGGAGAACTGTTTTGCGGTCCGGGTGGCATGGCCTTGGGTGCTCTTAACGCTGGGGTCAACCACGATGGGGAGCAGTATAAAATTGCCCACGCATGGGCGACCGATTACGACAGCGATACTTGCGAGACTTACATAAAAAACATTTGTCCATCCAGTTCCGGTACTGTGATTTGCCGGGATGTCAGGACGCTCGATTGTTCCATCCTGCCGGAAATAGATGCATTTGCATACGGATTTCCATGTAACGACTTTAGTATCGTTGGGGAAAAGAAAGGGGTAGAAGGAAAATTTGGCCCACTATATCAATATGGAGTCAAGGCCCTTAACAAGTTCAAACCGAAATTCTTTATCGCTGAAAATGTTGGTGGCATTACAAGCGCCAATGAGGGAAATGCATTCCAGCGGATAGTGCGGGAATTGGAGGCAAGCGGAAACGGATACGACCTTTCCATAAACCTTTATAAATTTGAAGAATATGGCATCCCTCAAGCCCGTCACCGGGTAATTATTGTTGGTATGGAAAAACGGCTTGGCAGGATATTCAAGGTTCCTCGCCCAACCACTCTCAATCATCCGGTGTCATGCAGAGTTGCCTTGGAACAACCTTCCATCCCTCCAAACGCCAACAACCAGGAGCGTACGGCCCAATCTAAAAATGTTGTGGAACGCCTTAAATTCATCCGTCCTGGTGAAAACGCCTGGAACGCGCAACTGCCGCCGCACTTGAAGCTCAATGTTAAAGGAGCCAAACTTAGCCAAATCTATAAAAGGCTGGATCCTCAAAAGCCGGCATACACCATAACCGGTAGTGGCGGAGGTGGCACCCATGTTTATCACTGGGAAGAACCAAGAGCGCTCACCAACAGGGAAAGGGCAAGATTGCAGACTTTTCCAGATAATTTCGAATTTTGCGGCGCCAAGGAAAGCGTAAGGAAGCAGATCGGAATGGCCGTTTCTCCCAAGATGGCGGAGATTATCTTCAATGCCGCATTAAAGACAATGGCGGGCATTGAATATCCGTGCGTTCCTTCATCATTGAGCAGTCAAAGCCGGCTTTTTTGAATTATGAACCAATTCATCGAACAAGCTATGAAACAGCTCAACCTCGATGAAGGGGAATTTGCGCTAATCCTTTCAAAGGCGGTGGCAGGCGGGGAACTGGAAGATGAGAATGAGCCAGAAGAATGGATTACCCAACGCCTTTTGCCCAACACCGTTTTCATTGGAAAGGACGATTATGCCCGGATGTGTATCAATGCACTTAAAATATTATCAAACGTCGCCGCCACGGATTACGGGTCAAGTCGGCAAAGGGACATGGGGCAATTGTGGGCGGATATGATGAGAGGCTATTTGGGGGAAATCGCATTCCTGAAATTTCTTGAAAAGTGGAATGTGAAGGCACGCCTCGACCATGAAAAGCGAACTCTGGAAGACTATTTGCCTATGGATATTCATGAAGTCCAATTTGACGGGGTACCACCAAGGCCACCGAAACTTCGCATTAGTGTAAAAACGACGAAGTGGAACGGAATATGGCTCGATATTCCCGGCGGACAGTTCAATCATTCGGATATTCATGTGCTGGTAAAAGTGGGAGTGGGAAGGGATCATCTTTTTGCATTTTTCAAGGAGATAAGCGTCTTTCGTGACAAAATCCTCAAAATTGGCGAGGAAGCGGGAAGCCTGACCAAGGCAGAATCGGCTCGACTGTATGATGCCCTTCCTTCCTTTAAGGAAATTCCCGCATATATTACCGGATTTGCCAAAAGGGACCTCCCTTATTCGGATTTGCCATACGTTGGAAAAAAGGGACGGAAAAACTACACCATCACGGGATGGAACGGCCCCATTAGGCCTGGCGATTTGGAAGAAATCAAACGACGCGAAAAAATTGACGGAAAGATACAATTTACGGGAATCGGCGAATTCTCGCATGACCAGGGATACTTATTTAATACCGGAACCCTGCTCTGGCAAAAGGAGGAATGGGATAGGGTTGTTTCTTCGATGTAGCAGGGTCATCACACCATGAGGTTTGCCGATCCGTACGCGCTCCTGCTTTTGCTTCTGCTACCGGTGTGGGCGTATGTCCACCTCGGCAGGAAAAAGAAGGCGCCCGCGCTTGTGTTCGCCTCAATCGGCGAAATGAGGGACGCGCCGCCCCCCGCGTCGGTGAAATTCCGTCATGCCCCGTTTGTGCTCCGCCTTTGCGCCGTGGCGCTCCTCATCGTGGCGCTGGCCCGCCCGCAGTCCGGCGCGGGCACGCAGGAGATCACTGGCAAAGGGATAGACATCATGCTGGCGCTCGATACCTCCACCAGCATGGACATCATGGACATGCCCCCCACCCGGCTGGAGGCGGCGAAGAACGCCATCCTGCAGTTCGTCGAACGGCGGAAAAACGACCGCATCGGTCTCGTGGTATTCGCGGGCGCCAGTTTTACCAAATGCCCGCTCACGCTCGACTATGCCACACTCACCTCGTTCATCCGCCCCGTGACCAGCGGAATGGTGGAAGACGGCACGGCGATAGGGATGGCGATAGCCACCTCCGTAAACCGCTTGAAACAGTCGGACGCGAAATCGCGCATCGTCATTCTGCTAACCGACGGCATGAACAACCGCGGGCTGATAGACCCGGAGACGGCGGCGGGGCTGGCCGAAACGGAAAAGGTGAAGATATACACCATCGGCGTGGGGACACGCGGGATGTTTTACGCGCAGGTGGACGACCCGGTGTGGGGCAAACGCACCGTGCCGGTGCAAAGCGATATAGATGACGACCTGCTGAAGAAAATATCCGGGCGCACGGGCGGGCGGTATTTCGCCGCGACCGACGCGCGCGAACTGGAGCGGATATACGAAGAGATCGACCGGCTGGAGAAAAGCGAGGTGAAAAGCACGGTGCATTTTGAATATGCCGAGCGGTTCATGCCGTTCGCGCTGGTGGGGCTATTCCTTTTGTGCGCCGAGTTCGTGGCCGCCAAAAAGTTCATCAGGAGCCTGCCGGAATGAGGTGGGGCGCGGAACAGTATCTGCACCTGCTCTGGCTGGCGCCGGGTCTTCTCATGCTGTTCATTTGGTTTTCCCGGCAGGGGAGGGCGCGGCTTGACCGGTTTGGCGCATCGGTCCCCCGTTTGGTGACGGGAGAGCGGAGAGGAAAAGGGGCGTTTCGTTTGTTCCTTTTCCTCGCGGCAATCGCATTGATCGCCGTTACCCTTGCCCGCCCGCAGATAGGGACGAAAGAGGTGCGGATGAAACGCTCCGGGTTCGACGTGATGATCGCGCTGGATACTTCGTACAGCATGGCGGCGGAGGATGCCGCGCCGAACCGGTTGGCGCGCGCGAAGAAGGAGGTTGAGCGCATCACGGAATCGCTGGCCGGGAACCGGGTGGGACTTTTGCTCTTCGCGGGGGACAGCGTGGTGGAATGCCCGCTCACCACCGATGTTTCGACGATGAAGATGATCCTATCGGCGGTGGGTTACAACGCCGTTTCACGCGGGGGGACGGATATTTCGGGCGCGATACGCAAATCGGCGGCGGCATTGAGGTCATCCGGCACCGGGGCGAAGGTCATTGTGCTTTTGACGGACGGCGAGGATCTTGAGGGGAATCCGCTGGAGGAGGCGAAGAAAGCGGCGAAGGACGGCGTGATGATCTACGCCGTCGGGGTTGGCTCGAAAGCGGGCGCGCCGATCCCATTGCGGGACGAAAAGGGAAAGCTGACGGGGTACAAGAAGGACGGCAACGGGCAGGTGGTAATGACGAAGCAGGACGATTCCGCGCTCCACGCGATTGCCGAAACGACCGGCGGAATGTTTGTCTCTTTGCAGGACGGGGATATTTCTCCGGTCATCGAGTCCATCCTCAAGCAGGAAAAAGGGGAGTTCGGCGAACAGAAGTCCACGGTTTATGAGGAACGCTTCCAGATACCGCTGGTGGTCGCGCTGGTTCTGCTGGTAGTTGAGTTTTTTATTTAACGCTTCGGGTGCGCTCGATCCACAGTCCCCACAGCGGGAAGAGCCACGCAAGTGGCGCGAACCACATCAACGCCGTTTCGCTGGGCGGGGGCGGACCGAACAGGTTCCCGAAATAGGATGCCACGCAAAAGAGAACAAACGACCACAGCGAGATGATCCCCATTTTTCCGGTGGGCGCGGCGGTTTTCGTGTAAAGCCAGACTCCGGCGGCAAACAGCGCCCCTTCCACCAACAAAGTGGCGGGGAGCGAGTTCCAAAGGCCCAGCCCCACCTTCCACCCGTTCCACGGGAGCAGAGGCATATCCGCCCGGTGTGAAATAAAATCCAGCACCCAATGGCTCACCACCAAAGCAAATACCGCGATGCCTCCCGTTCGGTAGGCCGTGATGCGGAAGTAGGCGTACCCGAACAATGCGCCATAGGCCAACGACATCACAAGGCTGTGCGAATAGGGATAGCTGATGAATTCCAGCGGCGTGACCACCGTATCGCCTGGCGCGATGCGCACCGTTTCCAGGCCCAGTATGAGGAGGATGGGCCACAAAAGATCCAACAGCGATGCCGCGATGATAAGAATGCCCAGATTCGTTTTTGGCGCGCATTTTTTCGCGGCGAGCGCCACACCGTAATGTCCGATGAACATGTTGCAATTATATCGCGTCCGGAGAGGGTGGTAACTACCCGCAATGCGGGGGGAGGTATATAATTTAAGGAATGGAAAACGGAACGGTGTTATCCGCAAGCGGAATAGAAAAAAGTTTCACCGCCCCCGGCGCGGCCCGGCTGGACATCTTGCGCGGGCTTGACCTCACCGTCCCGGCGGGGAAGCTTGTGGGGATCGTCGGCGCATCCGGCACCGGCAAATCCACATTGCTCCACATCCTCGGCGGGCTGGACCATCCTTCCGCCGGAACCGTGGCCATAGGCGGGCAGGACATTTTCGGGCTGGATGACAACAAGCGTTCGCTGTTCCGCGGGAACACCATAGGGTTCGTGTTTCAGTTCCACCACCTTTTGCCGGAGTTTTCCGCGCTGGAAAACGTGGTGATTCCCTCGATGATAACGAAGAGGGACCAAACCGCCGCGCGAAAAAAGGCTGAGGAACTGTTCAAGTCGGTGGGGATTGCCGAAAGGATGTCGCACCGCCCCGGCAAGCTATCCGGCGGCGAACAGCAGAGGGTGGCCATCATCCGCGCGCTGATGAACGAACCGCGGCTTTTGCTGGCGGACGAGCCGACCGGCAATCTGGACGAGCACACCGCCGAAGAGGTGTTCGCGCTCATCCGCGGGTTGGTAACGGAAAAGAACATCGCCTCGGTCATTGTGACGCACAACATGAAACTTGCCGCCATGATGGACACCGTGTACGAGCTTCATGAGGGTCGCTTGCATGTCCGAGAAGAAAAATAAAAAAGGCCAAGACAAGCCATCGGCTGTTGCCGAGACCGAGGTGGTGCCTCCCTACCGGGTGATCCTGCATAACGACGACACGACCCCGATGGACTTTGTGGTGGATACGCTGGTGCGCCATTTCATCCCGGACCACAACCGCGCGGTGGATGTGATGATGGAGGCGCATCGAGAGGGGCGGGCGCTGGCGGCGGTCCTGCCGCTGGAGCATGCCGAGTTCAAGGTGTCACAGGCGCACGAGCGGGCGCGGGCGAACGGCTTTCCACTCACGTTCACCATCGAACCGGGCTAGAGCATTTTAAATTATCTCGCAAGCGCCACAGTGTCATTCTGAGCGAAGCGAAGAATCTCTACGGTGAGATTCTTCAGTCGCTAACGCTCTTTCAGAATGACAGGGTGCTGTATCAATATTCAGTTAAAATGCTCTAACAGTAGCCAATTGCGGCGAAGTTAATCTTGGATTGGTTGCAATATCCCCTCCTTTCCAAGGAGGGGGAAAAAAGGGGAGGCTTACCAAAACCCCGCCTGCATCCTCCCCTTGAAAAGGGGAGGATGTTTGAGAGAGTTACTTTACGCCTTTACTGCTTTCAGGAGCTTGCGGGCCGGGCCGGCGGAAACCGTCGCCGTCCGCGATTCCTGGAGTCCCACGAATTGGGAAAGTTCTTCCGCCACTTGCCGCAGTGTTTCCGCTTGCGCGTTCAGTTCTTCGCCCGCGGCGGCGGTCTCTTCGGCGCTGGAGGCGTTTTGTTGGGTGGTCTCGTTCATCTGGCGCACGGCGGTATTCACCTGCTCCACCCCTTTTGCCTGCTCGTGCGAGGCGCTCAATACGTCCGCCACCACTTGCGTGAGTTTGTTCATTTTGTCGTAGATGCCCTGGAATGCGTCCGCCGCCTTATGCACCATCACCGACCCCTCGTCCGCTTTGCGCGCGGCGGAGGTGATGAGTTCGTTGGTATCTTTTGCCGCCACCGACGACCGGCGGGCCAGGTTGCGCACTTCTTCGGCGACCACCGCGAACCCTTTTCCCTGCTCTCCCGCGCGGGCCGCTTCCACGGCGGCGTTGAGCGCCAGCAGGTTCGTCTGGAACGCGATCTCCTCGATTGTCTTGATGATCTTCAGCACTTCGGCGGACGACGCGTTGATGGAATCTATCGCGGCCACCATCCCTTTAACATACTCGGCGCCGCCCACCACGGCCTGCATGCTCGCCACGGCCAGCTTTTCCGCTTCTTCGGTGCCGGTGGCGTTCTTTGCCGCCATCGAGGAAATCTCGTCCATCGTGGCGGAAGTCTCTTCAAGCGACGATGCCTGCTGGCTGGTCGCCCCCGCCAGCGATTGGCTGGTGTCCGAAAGCTGTCCGGCGGCGGAGTTCACCTGCCCGGAACTGGACACCAACTCCTCGGTTATGGCGGTGAGTTTGTTCTTGATGCTGGTGGCGATATACACGGCAACGCCCACGCCGAGGATGAACCCGATGACCGCCACCGTGATGCCCAACACCTTGTTCAACTGGCTGGACGAAAGCAGTCCGTCCAGTGTGCCGGTGAATTCCGTGTTCACTTCGCGCACCACCACTTCCAGCGAATTGGTCATTTCTTCGGCGATGGGGTCGAATTTCTCCATCATCTTGTTCCCTTCGCCCGGCCCCTCCTTGATGTACACGGCGGCCATCTGCTTGCCGAAGGTGTAGAAATTATCGAACGCTCCGTCGAGCTTTTTCAGCTTGTCTTCGGTTTCAGTCCCGGCGAACAGCTTTTTCAGCTTGCCGTTGTGTTCCTTGAAAAGCGCGGCGAACTTTTCCGCCTCTTTGTAGCCGTCGTCGAACCCTTCGGCCCCCCGCGTGGCGGAAATATCGGTGAGCCATTGCTGGACCTGTACCACATCCAGCTTCAGGTCGTCGCCCAGTTCGCGTTTTTCGGCGGCGATGTACAAGGTTTTCACCTGTGCCGATTCCTCGAACGCCTGGTACACCATGATGCAACTGAGAACAACGAGAAGCCCTAACAGCGATGCGAAGCCAACATAAATTTTCTTTATCGCATTCATCCCTATCCCTCCGGTTGGGCTAATTCTACTTTATTATGGAAATAAAGTCTAAAATTGCGGGTTTTCCGCGCGCCCGGCGGTGTTCGGGAGCGGAAGTCTCACCGGTTATGCGGGCGGCGGGGGGCGGTGCGGAATTTGTGCAGAACCTCCCTGCTCTTTTCCCGGTGCGGCTGTAAAAGCGCCTGCTGAATCTTCCGGTCCATGGCCCCTTTCGCCACGAAGAGCGGTTCGCGCGTGGCGGGGTCCAGCCCCGTCCAGTACATAGCGGTGGCGAGCGTCATTGGGGTGGGGATGAACGCCTGCACCTGTTGCAGGTTCCACCTCCGGCTTTTGAGGTACTCCTGCACTTGCACCATTTTCTCGTGCGTGCTTCCCGGAAAGCCGCTGATGAAATACGGCACCACATACTGCTCCTTTTTCACTTCCCTCGACGTGCGTTCGAATATTTCCAAAAACTCCTCGAAACTTTCTATGGGCGGCTTTTTCATCAGGCGCAGGACTTCGGGGTCGGTGTGTTCCGGCGCCACCTTCAGGTGTCCCCCCACATGGTGGGCGATGAGGTCGCGCAGGTATTTGCGCCCCGATCTCTCGTCCGCCAACGCGATGTCGTACCGCACGCCGGAGCCGAGGCCGATCTTCTTCACGCCGGGGAGGTGGCGGGCCTTTTCCAGCAGGCGTACCTGCAATGCGTGGTCGTGGACGAGGTGCGGGCAGACCTTCGGATGAACGCAGGAGAATTTCCTGCAGACGCTTTGCACCGCGTGGCTCTCGCACCGCATCCCGTACATGTTCGCGGTGGGGCCGCCCACGTCGGTGATCTGCCCCGTGTAGCCGGGCACGTCCTTCAGCCGATTTATCTCGTTCAGGATGCTGTGTTCGGAGCGTGACTGCAAAACGCGCCCTTGATGGAGCGTTATCGCGCAGAAGGTGCATCCGCCAAAGCATCCCCGCGTGGCGGTGATGGAAAACTTTATCATTTCCGCCGCCGGTATCTTTTGGCGGTACATCGGGTGCGGCTCTTTGGTGAACGGCAGTTCGTAGATGGCGTCGAATTCCGCCGTGGCAAGCGGGAGCGGCGGCGGGTTAACCACCACTGCTTTGGAGCCGTGGTACTGCACCAGCAGTTTGCCGTTGTACGGGCTGGCCTCCTGTTCGATGAAGAAAGCGGTCTTGGCGAACTTCGCCTTGTCGCCGCGCACCTCCTCAAATGCCGGAAGTGTGAGGCGCGGCTCCAGTTCGCGCGCGTGCGCCTTGGTGGTCAGGTAGGCCAGGCCGCGTTGCGATCTCAGGTTTTCCAACGCCCGTTGGGTCGCCTCATGCGTCCGTAGCGCGGGGCCGTTTGCCACTTTTGCGGCCGTATCCAGTTCCTGGGCGATAGCAGAAACGGATTTTTCCCCCATGCCGAACGCCAGCAGATCCGCATCCGCCGTGAGCAGGAACGAGGGGCGCACCTTGTTCTGCCAGTAGTCGTAGTGTGCCAGCCGCCGCAAGCTCGCCTCCACCCCCCCCGCGATGATGACCGATTCAGGGAACGCCTTGCGGGCAAGTTGGGTGTAAACGGTGGCGGCGTAGTCGGGCCGTTTGCCGCCTTGCCCCCCTTCGGAATATTGGTCGTCAGAGCGTTTGCGGCGGTTCGCGGTGTAATTGTTTATCATGCTGTCCACCGTGCCGGACGATACGCCGACGAACAGGCGCGGGGTTCCCATGCGCGCGATGTCATCGGTATTGTCCCACCTCGGTTGCGGGATGATGCCCACCCGGTAGCCAAGTTTTTCCAGCCAGCGGCCCAGGAGCGGGACGCCGAAACTGGGGTGGTCCACATACGCGTCACCGCTGATAAGCAGTACATCCAATGCGTCCCACCCGCGCCATTCCATCTCCCGCCGCGTGACGGGAAGAAAGCGCATGGCCTCCTCGCGGAAGGAGGTGTCGCCGTGTGATAGGTGTTTATCTGTGTTCATGCCTGATTTCAGGGTATCAGAAATTCCGGGTGAGGGGGACGGGTGAAGGGGCGCATGGGAAATTATTTCGCCGCGGCCAGCGCGGCTTCGCAGGCTTCCAGCGCCTTGCGGGCGGATGCGGGCCAATTGAATTGTTCTTCCACCGATCTGCGGGCATTTTCCCCAACTTTATCGAGCCTATCGGGGTCTTTCAGCGCGGCGACGATCTTTTGGGCGTATTCGTTCGGGCTGTCCGTATAAACCAAAATTCCGTTCACGCAATCCGTGATGCACCCGTTAATTTCTCCCACCGCGCGGGCTACCACCGGTTTCCCGGCGCACAGGTACTCGTACACTTTTATGGGCGATTTCGCCAGCGTGATCACGTTCACCGGGAACAGGGCGAGGCAAATGTCCGCCCGCTCCAACAGTGCGGGCATTTGGCGGTGCGGGATGTCGCCGGTGAACTCCACGCTGTCCGCCACGCCAAGTTTTTGGGCCAGCCATGGAAGCGGGCCGGGCTTGACTCCGCTTCCAATCAAGTCTCCGCCGCCGACCACTAAAAGGCGCGCGCCGGGGACACTCATTTTCACGAGGGCGAAGGTTTCAATCAGGAGTTCCATGTTCAGGCCGTTATCCGAGCGCAGGTTCCCGGCGTAAAACAGGGTGGGTGAATCGGTGCTCGTTGAACGTCCGTTCGGGGTGAACATTTTATGGTCGCCGAAAGTGGGTGCGTAAAAGAGTTTTTGCTGTTGCACCCCCACATCGCGCGCGTATTCGCATAAAAATGCGCTGGCCGCGACCACGGCGTTTGCGCGTTTGGCGAAGAAAGTTTCGCAAAAGGTGTAGAGGTACTGCATCCACAGCGGCAAACGCATTTTCGAGGAAAATCCCATCAGCCCTTCCACGTCGTCCCAGTCCACCACGACCGGGATGCCGGTGAAAAGGCGGATGATGAAGCAGGCCAGCGCGGTTTCCGGGAACGTCCGCCCCAGGTAGATGACCTCGATGTTCTCCTTCCGGCATATCTTGCGGATGGCCGCCACACGTTTGACGGTGAGCCAGAGAACGCGCGGAAGGAAAAACGGTTTCCAGCGCGCCATTATTTTTTCGCGGACGCCGTCATCATACGGGTAACGGTGGAACGGCGCGGTGGGCAGATGCGCGAACGGCACGCCGTCCAACGCTTCTGCTTTTTGGCCGGTGTACGGCTCGCCCCCCGCGAGGATGGCGATATGCCCCATCGCTCGAAACTCTTTGGCTAGTGCATGGAGACGCGCGGTTGGCCCCCACAGCCTTTGCGGCACGAGGTCGAACGGCGAAACGAAGAGGATGTTCATTACGGATGAATCGTCATTCCGCGCTCCAACACGGAATCCAGAATCTGGATTCCCGCCTTCGCGGGAATGACAGTTCTGGAGAAATTCACGCTTGCTTCTCCTCCGCGGGTTTCGGGGGGCGGTTGTGGTCCGGGATTTTCGTGCTCATGTGCTTGATGAACGTGGTGAGGGTGTTTTTCAACTCGTCCCGTTTCACGATTACGTCCACAAACCCGTGCTCCAGCAAAAATTCAGAGCGCTGAAACCCCTCCGGCAGTTTCTGGCGGATGGTCTGCTCTATGACGCGCGGCCCGGCGAAGCAGATGAGCGCGTCCGGTTCCGCGATGATGACGTCACCCAGCATGGCGAACGACGCGGTGACGCCCCCCGCCGTGGGGTGCGCCAGCACGGAGAAGTAGGGAAGCCCCGCCTCGTTCATTTCCGCGATGGCGGCGGAGGTTTTCGCCATTTGCATCAGCGAAAAGGTCCCTTCCTGCATCCGCGCGCCGCCGGAGCAGGATACGACGATAAGCGGACACTTGCGCTTCCGGGCGCGTTCAGCGGCGCGGGTGATTTTTTCGCCCACCACCACGCCCATGCTCCCGCCCATGAATCCGAATTCGAACGCGGCTATTTCCACTTCCCATCCGTTCAATTTTCCGCCGCCGCACACTATGGCGTCGTACTCGCCGGATTCCTTTTGGGCGGACTTGATGCGGTCGCGGTATTTTTTCGTATCGCGGAATTTCAGCGTGTCCAGCGCCTGTATGGCCACGTCCTGCTCATTGAAGGTGTTCTCGTCTATCAGGAGCAGGATGCGCCGGCGCGAGGGGAGCGTGTGGTGCTTGCCGCACTTTTTGCACACGCGCCACGCGGCCTCGAACTCGCCCGCGTACACCATTTCGCCGCACCCCTCGCATTTGAGGAACAGCCCTTCCGGCACGCCGCCGCGTTTTTTTCCGCCTTGGCTCAGCGGCGTTTTTTCTTTTTTAAACCAGCTCATCTTCCCCTCTCCGCCAACATGCGGTTGAGCGCGCTTATGTACGCCCGCGTGCTGGCCTCCACGGTGTCGGTGGAGGCGCTCCGCCCGCGCACCGACGATCCTTTGCCGAACGCCACCTGCACGGTCACTTCGCCCACCGCGTCCTTGTCGCCGCTCACCGCGCGCACCTGATAGTTGAGCAGTTTTCCTTTCACGCCGGTGATGGCGTCTATCGCGTTGTACACCGCGTCTATCGGCCCGTCGCCATTGGCCGCGGCGGTGAGCACGTCGTTTCCTTTTTTCAGTTTCACCGTGGCGGTGGGCACGGTGGCGTTGCCCGTGGTGGAATGGAAGTAGGCCAATTCGTAGGTCTGGCGCCCCTGGGTTATCTCGTCCCCCACCACGGCCTCCAAGTCGTCCTCGTATACTTCCTTCTTTTTGTCCGCCAGCGCCTTGAAGCGCGTGAAGGCCGCGTCGAGTTGGTCCTTGGAGAGCTTGAAGCCAAGCTCTTCCATCTTTTTTCCGAAGGCGTGCCTGCCGGAATGCTTGCCCAGCACCATCCGGTTTTCGTGCAGGCCGATGGATCGCGGCGTCATGATCTCGTACGTCTCGCGCCGTTTCAGCACACCGTCCTGATGGATGCCGCTTTCGTGCGCGAAGGCGTTTGCCCCCACGATCGCCTTGTTCGGCTGGACGGCGATGCCGGTGATGGCGGTGAGCAGTTTGCTCGTTTTGTAAATCTCCTTCGTGCGGATGCCGGTGCCATGGCGGAACAGGTCCTTGCGCGTTTTTATCGCCATCACCACCTCTTCCATGCTGGCGTTCCCCGCGCGTTCGCCGATGCCGTTCACGGTGCACTCCACCTGCCGCGCGCCGTGCTGGATGGCGGTTAGCGAATTGGCCACGGCCAACCCCAAATCGTCGTGGCAGTGCACGCTTATCACCGCATTCTTGATGTTCGGCACGTTGGCGAAGATGCCGTCCAACAGCCCGCCGTACTCGTCCGGGATGGTGTAGCCCACCGTGTCCGGTATGTTCACGGTGGTGGCGCCCGCCTTTATCGCCTCGGTGATCACCTCGTACATGAACGCCGGGTTCGAGCGGGTGGCGTCCTCGCACGAGAATTCCACGTCCTTCGTGAATGTGAGCGCCAGCTTCACCCCCGCTTTGGTCATTTCGATGACTTCGGCGGGCGTTTTGCGGAGCTTGTGCTTCATGTGTATCGCGGAGGTGCTGATGAACACATGAATGCGCTTTTTCTTCGCCGGTTTCAGCGCGCGGCCCGCGGCCACGATGTCGCGCTCCACCATGCGCGCCAGTCCGCAAATCACCGGCCCCTTCACCTTTTTGGCGATCAGGTTCACGGACGCAAAGTCCCCGTCGGAGGAGGCGGGGAACCCGGCCTCGATAACGTCCACGTTCAGCGCGGCCAACTGGTGGGCCATCTGGAGCTTTTCCTCCATGTTCATGGAAAAGCCCGGCGATTGCTCGCCATCGCGCAACGTGGTGTCGAAAATAACAATGTTTGCCATTGCAATTACCTCAAATACAAAGGTTATCTTAAACGATTCAATCGTTAAAAGCTAAATGTGGAGTGAATGAATGTTATTCGGCCTGGCGGCCGAGCAGGAGGAGGGAAAGCGGGCGCGCGGGGCGGACGGAGGATTCCTCCGTAACCGTTAAGGCAATGCGCTTCGTTTCCATGAAGGCGATTTTATACCAGCGGCCCCGCATTGTGCAAGTGTTGCTCCGCCGCTTGCCATGCGCCCCTTTTCCACTTTTGTCCCAGGCCGGAGCCTTTTGATTTCCCATCGCTTCATTGTTACTATTGCGCCGATGAACAACTCGTCGCCTCCGGAAAGCATTGACACCGGCGCGGGAAAAGGAAAAATGGGGACCGACCGGCTGATCGGATGGGTATTCATAGCCGCGATATTGCTCTTGCCGGTTTTGCCCCATTTTTCACCTCTCAACCCGTACGGCGCCTACACGGCATACCATAACGGCACCCTGATGATAATGAGCGGCGAGGATCCCTACCCATCCCGGCTATGGATGGACCTGCCTGCCTTTGCCATACAGGACCGTTTTCCCTATAGCCCCACGTTCGCCTTCTTTTTTTATCCTTTTGCGCTGTTCAACAATGCCGCGGGCGTTTTTGCCTGGATGTTTCTGGGGGCGGTTTTCTTTTGGCACGGCGTGGCCTTTGCACTGTCGAAAATGGAGGGGGAGGCGCTTGTTCGGGGGAAATGGCTTTTTTTAGGCGCCGTGATGATGTTCAACGAAACCCTAAAAAGCATCGCGTGCCTCCAGGTAAACGCGCTGATCCTCGGGATGGTGCTAATGGGGGTAGGGCTATTTTTCTCACGACGGTATGTTGGGGCGGCGTTTCTTCTCGCCTTGGCCACCAATTTCAAGATATATCCCGTGGCCATAGCGCTGTTGATTATGGTGAGCCTTGATTGGCGGTTCATCGGCTGGTATTTGGCGTTTCTTGGGGGGGCGTTCGCACTGCCCCTTCTGGTGTTCGAGCCATCCTTTTACCGCGAATTGTTGCGGAGCTGGTGGATAACCATATCGCATAATACGCTGTCCCCGGAACGCTATCTTTCACTGGAACCCTCCCTCCATTTTTTCGGGGTGGGCGTGTCCGGCCGGCTGTTCTCCGTCTTCACGCTAGCCAATGCGCTGGCCATCGCGGTTGCCGCCCGGTTCGTATTTTTAAGGGACAGGAACGCGTTCATAGGTATTGTGATGCCTATCGCGCTTGGTTTCGTTTGGCTTTTCAACAACCGGGCCGATAACGCCACCGTCGTTGCGGCCCTGCCCGCGTTCGTGTTCATGCTCCACGCCTTCCTGGATGCGCGCCGCCGCGGGGAATCGGGGGTGGCGAGGTTCCATCTCGTCTCGATGCTGGCCGCGTGGTGGCTACTATCCCTTTCATATTCCGACCTGACCCCCAAGCCAATCAGGCATATCGCGCACGATTACCGGTTCATGTTTTGGGGAGTATTGGCCATGTATTTCTGGGCGTGGGCAAACGCGATCATCTTTGCGCGGTCGGCCCGCGCCGGAAAGGCCGTGGCTCCCGCCGCGCGCTGAGACCGCGTCACGGGGGAAAAAAAGGTTCGCCCCTGAATCCAAGCGTATATAATTGCCACCTATGGGATTTGTGACGCCGGTTCGGCGGAGGTGAGGGGTGAGCACGATGTTTAGGGAAATTACCCGGTGCCGGATATGCGGCAACCAACGCCTTGTGGAAGTGCTCTCCCTCGGCACCCAATACCTTACCGGGGTGTTCCCCCGGCGCAAGGACCAGAAAATCGCCGCTGTTCCGCTGGAACTGGTGCGGTGCGACGATGGCGGCGGGGCAAACAACGGGTGCGGCCTGCTTCAACTGAAACACAGCTACGACCTGGGACAAATGTACGGCGAGAATTACGGCTACCGTTCCGGCCTCAACCGGTCCATGGTGAAACACCTGAATGGCAAGGTGCAAAAGATCCTTTCCCGTGTCAGCCTGAACGAAGGGGACCTGGTGATCGATATTGGGAGCAACGACAGCACGTTGTTGCGGGCCTACCCGGAGAATGGGCCGGTGCTCGCGGGCATCGACCCCTCCGGAAGCAAGTTCAAGGAATTTTATCCGCCGCACATCGCCCTGATCCCGGAATTTTTCACCGCCGGGGCCGTCCGCAAACATTTCCCCGGCAAGAAGGCGAAGGTAATCACCTCCATCGCCATGTTTTACGACCTCGAGGATCCGCTGAACTTCATGCGTGAAGTGCACGAGGTGCTGGCGGACGACGGCCTTTGGGTCTTTGAGCAAAGCTACATGCCCGCCATGCTGGCGATGAATTCGTACGACACCGTGTGCCACGAACATCTGGAATACTACGCGCTCAAACAGATCAAATGGATGGCCGACAAAGCGGGGTTCAAGATCGTGAACGTGGAGTTCAATGCCATAAACGGCGGAAGTTTTTCCGTGATGATGGCGAAGGCGGGCGCGAACTACAAGGCAAAGGACGCGGTGGTCGCGCAGATACTGAAGGAAGAAGAAGCTCACGGATTGGACACTATGACGCCGTACCGCGCCTTCGCGGAGCGGGTATCCGCCCATCGCGGGGAATTGCGCCGTGCCATCGAAGGGATATGGGCCGAAGGGAAAAAGGTCTTTGGCTACGGAGCTTCCACCAAGGGGAATGTGATCCTCCAGTACTGCGGGATCACCGAAAAAGAGTTGCCGTTCATCGCCGATGTGAACCGGGAAAAATTCGGGGCGCTCACACCCGGCACCCTCATTCCGATCATCAGTGAAGAAGAGGCCGCCGCTAAAAACCCCGACTGCTACCTGGTGTTGGTGTGGCACTTCCGCGATTTCATTTTGAACAAGGAGCGGCCTTTTTGCGAACGGGGAGGGAAACTCCTGTTTCCGTTGCCGGCAATCGAGTTTGTCGACGGGTCGAATCTGAAGTAGCGGGACGAAAAGGCGCCTTTGGGCAAAAAAAAAGCGGTTATCGTCGGTCTTTCCGGGCAGGACGGGCATTACCTCAACGCCCTGCTTTCGGGCAAGGGATATGAGGTCACGGGCCTTTCCAGCACCCGGGCTATCGCCCCGGATGGGAGGATGCTTCCCCCGGTCGATATAACGAACCCCGGCGAGGTGGAAACCCTTGTCCGCGCGGTTCGGCCCGACGAGGTGTATTACCTCGCCGCCGTCCACCAGTCGTCGCAGGACCGGATGGCGAACGGCGACGGGGATCTTTTCATTAAAAGCATGGCGGTGAACGTGGTGGGGCTGGTCAACTTCCTGAACGCGGCGAAAAAGAACGCGCCCGGCACCCGGCTGTTTTACGCCGCCTCTTCCCATGTGTTTGGCGCCCCGGAAGGGGAAATGCAGGACGAACGCACTCCCTTCGATCCCGTGTGCATTTACGGCATCAGCAAAACCGCGGGCGTGCGGGCGTGCCGTTTTTTCCATGCGGAGCACGGCGTATTCGCTTCCGCCGGGATACTGTTCAATCACGAGTCGCCGGTCCGGAAACCGCAATTCGTTTCGCGCAAGATCGTGGATACCGCAAAAGCGATCAAGGAAGGCCGGGAGGAAAAACTGGTGTTGGGAAACCTCGATTCGCGCGTGGATTGGGGCTACGCGCCCGACTTCGCGGACGCGATGCACCGGATACTCCAGGCGGACGGGCCTGACTCCTTTGTGGTGGCCACCGGGGAACTCCATTCGATCCGCGAGTTCGTGGAAGAGGTCTTTGGTCTATTGGGTCTGGATTGGCAAAAGCATGTGACCGTGGATCCCTCGATTGTCACCAAAAAGCCGCGGCACCCCCTCGCCGGCAAGGCCCACAAATTGCGCTCCGTCACCGGTTGGCGGCCGTCGGTGGATTTTCCGGGGTTGATCCGTAAGCTGGTTGAAGGAGAAGCGCGGTGAACGAAACGGTCCGCCGTCCCATCGTCATCATCCCCACCTACAACGAGGCGGAAAACGTGGAACTGATCTGCCGTCGGATACTGGAGCAAAAGACGCCGGTGGATCTTCTGTTCGTGGACGACAATTCGCCGGACGGCACCGGAAAGATCGCCGACGCGCTGGCGGAAAAGGACGGGCGGATACACGCGCTCCACCGGGCGGGAAAGTTGGGGTTGGGCACCGCGCACGTCCACGGCCTTCAATGGGCGTATGACCGCGGCTACCGGGTCGCCATCACCATGGACTGCGACGGGACCCACTCCCCGGACGACATCGCGGCGTTTGCGCAACACGCGGAAGAATACGATGTGGTCGTCGGCTCCCGTTTCATGCGGGACACGAGCCTGCGGGGCTGGACCCTCCACCGGAAGTTCCTCACCCGGCTCGGCCATTTGTTCACCGGATTTTTCCTCCGCATCCCGTACGACGCCACCGGCGCCTTTCGGCTCTACCGGCTGGACCGGATCCCGCCGGGGCTGTTTTCGCTGGTGCATTCCCCCGGCTACTCGTTTTTTTTCGAGAGCCTTTTCGTGATCTGCCAAAACGGGTTCCGCGTGAAAGAGGTGGCCATAGACCTGCCCGCGCGCACCTATGGTCATTCGAAGATGCGGTTTTCCGACGCGAGCTACAGCTTTATGCTCCTCGTGCATACCTGGCTGAAAATGTTGTTGCATGAGGAATCGTTCACCTATGCCCCGCCGTACATTCCCTCCGATGTGGACGCGGAAAAATTCAAGACCGAGTGGGACGGCTATTGGAGCGCGAAGAGCGACGCGAAAGGGCTGGTGTACGACCTGATCGCCGCCTTCTACCGCAAATTCATCATCAAGCGCACCCTCAACCATTTTCTCGGCAAACATTGTGCGCCGGGGGCTTTGTTGCTCCACGCCGGGTGCGGGAGCGGGCAGGTGGATACCGGGGTCGCCACGGCATACCGCGTGGACGCGCTGGACATTTCCGCCGCCGCGCTGAGCCTGTACGCCAAGCACAACCCCAATCACCGGAAACTGGTCCACGCAAGCCTTTTCGAAATGCCGCCCGCGGACCAGGCGTACGACTGCATTTACAACCTTGGCGTAATGGAGCACTTCGCCGAGGAGGAGATCGGACGCATTCTCCGGCAGTTCCACGGACAATTGAAGGCCGACGGACGGCTGGTGCTTTTCTGGCCTCCGTCGAAGGGGCTGACCGTTTTATTTTTGGGGATGGTCCATTTCATCTTGAACCGTCTTTTGAAAAAAGGGGTCAAACTGCATCCGGACGAAATTTCCAAGCTGAGATCGAAACGGCACGCGCGGGAACTGCTGGAAAAGGCCGGCTTCGCGCTGGTGGAGTATTCGTTCGGCCCGCGCGACTTCTTCACTTACGCCATCGTGGTGGCCAAGAAAAAATAGGTCTGCCGCGCGGGTTCAAGCCGGTTCCAGCGGGACAACGATCGCGTCGCGCCGCGTGCCGAAGAAAAACTGCACCGCCTGCACCCACGCCCAACAGTACACCAATAGCGCCCCGAACGTCTTGAAGCGCCATTCGTCGGCGATATGCCGCACCATTTTCGGGAAGAGGTCCGAGTGGGCGAGCGAGATCAAAAACCACGCGGCGACCATCACGGCAAGGTGCGCGCGGAAAAGGGCGTCGTCGCCGTTGTGCCGCTCGTACAGCGCCTCGTGCAGGATGAACGCCAACGCCGGGACCAAAAGGACGAACGTGGGGCTTTCGGTGCGTTTGTTGAACAGCAGGATGAACGCCAACGCCAGCGGCGCCAAAAGCCGGATGAATTGGGAGCGTTCCCTTTGGAACACGGCAAATGCCACTATGGCGATGGCAAGCGCGTTAATGGAAATGAAGGCGAGGAACTGGGGAATGCCCGGATGCAGGCCGAAGTGCGCAAGCGTAGGCTCCAGCCCCAAGAACACCGGATGCAAAGGGTCGCTCATGAATATCCCCAGCCAGTGCGCCAGCAGGGAGAACAGGAAGTCCATCCCCACGAGCGGCGCGGGGGCCAGCAAGATCAGTGAAAAGAAGACGGCGAAACTCAGCAAAAAGGCGGCGTTCAGCTCCATCGCCATCAGGAGCGCCGCCACCACCGGATATATTTTGAAATTCGTACCCAGCGCCAAAAGGAGCGCGGAAACCACATACCGCTTTTCGAAATAGGCCGCCATCCCCGCCATCATCAGGCCGCCGATAAAGGCGTTAGATTGAAGGTTGGTAAGCGACCCCATCATTTCGTTGGCGCAGAGCAAAAGGGCAAGGAAGTGCCACCAGCGGGAAAAAAGGCCGGTGGGGTCGAGGTGGCGCACAACCCCCTTGAACCCGTACCAGAACGCAAAAAGATTCAGCAGGTACCACGCCAGCGTCCCCATATGAAGCCCCAGCCCGCTCTTGGAAAACGGCATGAAAAACACGCCGAACGACGGGCTGTACATGAACCAGTTACGGAAGTTCTCGCTTGTCTGCCAGTCCTGCGGATACGGGTCGCGGCCCGATACGATGTCCAGCGCGCCATTATTGAATGCCGTGTAGTTGTTGTGCGGGGCGTGCATGAGGGGAGAGATGGAAAGCAGGATGAAGAAAAGCAGAAAGCAGAAGTCCGCTTTCCGTTTGAATGGATGATCGCCGAGCCTCATGGGTTACGGACGATTATAGCAGGGGACGAACGTCTCCCGCCACGGAAAGGCGGCTAAGCCGGAACGCGAAACGGCGGAGGATCTTCCGTTCCGCCCGTTTCGCGGGTTACTTGCCGAGCTTGGCCACGCCCGCCGCGATGCGCGATACGCGCCGCGACGCGGTGTTGGCGTGCAGGATGCCCTTCGTGACCCCTGCGTCTATCAGCGCCTGGGCGGCTTTCAGTTCCTGGGCGGCCTTGGCCTTGTCCCCGGCGGCCACCGCGGTCTGCACCCGCTTGGCTACCGTTGCCATCGCGCTCTTGTAACTCACGTTGCGCTCGTGCCGCTTAACGTCCTGCCGTGCCGCTTTGACCGGCGATCTGTGTTTTTTCAAATCTTCCTCCAAAAGAGGGGCATTCTAACCGAATTTCCCCGAATGTCAACTGTTACAGACGCACCGAGGTGCTACCGGGGGAGGCTCCGGGTTTCGATTCGCGCCAGTCTATCTGCGATATCTGGTAGCGCACCCCCACTTTCCCTTTCAATTCGGCCCAGCCCACCTCGCCGCATTTGATCGCCGTGGCGTCGCCCAGCATGGTGATCACTTTCGCGCTGGCGAATATCCGGTTCTTTTCCGGGAAGGTTTCTTTCACCCCCGGCGCAAGCTCCACGAACGATTCCGTCATCAGCCCCTCGATCCGCTTGGCCACGTTAGCGGCGTCGCCTATCCGGTCGCTGTCCGCCTCTTTCACTATCACCTGTCCGCAGTCCATCCCTATACGCAGGTCAATTATTTGCGCGGGGTCGTCGGTGGAATCATTGTGCGCCCGCACCGAATGCAGAAGCGATATGCCCAGGTTCACCGCGCTGGCGCAATCGTTGAATGTGAGCATGTAGCCGTCGCCCGTGCTTTTTTCAAACTGGCAGTGGTACTGCTTTTTCAGGTCCGTCAGCGGCTTGTCTATCACCGCGAACACTTTTTGGAAGTAGTGCAGTTCGCCGAAGCTGTCTATCATGTTCGTGGACTTGCAGATGTCTATGAACATGATCGCCTCGAACTTCTGCTCCTTGATGCCTTCTTCCTGCGCGCGGACCGAGGCGGTTTTCAGAGAATCCGTTTCCTCTTTTATCGCGTCTATTGTCATGGTTTCCTCGGCGATCTTGCCCACCGCCGCCGTCCCCATGCTTTTGATGGACTCAAGGTGCTTTATCGCCTCTTCGCGTATCTTGGCGGAGCCTGCCACGGCGTTCTCCGTCATTTGCACGAATATCTCCAGGTCCTTCGTCCCCTTTTCGCGCTCGCCCGCCAGCATCCGCGCCGCGCTCCGGCTGTAGTACGCCCATGCCAGGGTGGAGTCCAGTTTCAGCGCCCTGCTGTAGTCCTTTATCGCCTCTTCATATTTCCCCAGCGCGAAGTAGCCGTTCCCCCGGTTGTAGTACGCCATTGCGTTGGCGGGGGCGAGCTTTATCGCCTCGTCGTAATCGAGGATCGCCTCTTCCTTCATCCCCAGCTTGCCGCGCGCGGTGGCGCGGTTGAAATACGCGCCGGAGTTTCCGGGGGAAAGCGCGATTGACTTGTCGAAATCCGCCAGCGCGTCCTTTGGGTTCCCCAGCGCCATTTTCAGGGTGCCGCGCCGGGCCAGCGCTTTCGGGTTTTTCGGATCCAGCTTTATCGCCTCGTTGAAATCGTTTATCGCCTCTTCTTTTTTTCCGAGCGCCGCCTTGGTCTTGCCGCCGGCGTACCACGAGGGGGCGTGGTTGGGGTTCAGTTTCACCGCCTGCGCGTAAGCGTTCGCCGCCTCTTCGTACTGGTTCAGTTTGAAGCGCGCGCTTCCCAGGTTGTAGTACAAAAGGGCCGATTGCGGGTTGATCCGCAACGCCTCGCTGAAATCGGCCACGGCCTCGGCCAGCTTTCCCGCCTGCACCCGCAATAGGCCGCGTTCGCCGAACGCCTTTGGGTGGTTGGGATCCAGCTTCACCGCTTCGGAAAGGTCCTTTAACGCTTCTTCCTTTTTGCCGAGTTGGATCTTTGCTTTGGCGCGGTGAAAGTGGGGGTCGGCGCTTTTCGGGTCGAGTTTCAGCGCCTCGTCGAAACAGGGAATGGCGTCTTTGGCGTTGCCGCCTTCGAGCAGGGCCAGCCCCTCGTCGAGCTTTTGTTTTCCTTTTTTCGCCCCGCCGCCGGTCAGCGCGTCAAACACACCCATACTGGGAATTTTAGCAGGTTTGAGGGGTTTTAGGGTGTATGGCCTGAGAGGTAGAAAAAGGTGCGGACTTTTATTTTGCCGTCCCGCACGGTCAGCGATACGTCGCCGTCGTACTGCGTTTGGTACACCGGCCTGCCCATGAGCGTAGCCAGCGTTTTGCGCGAGGGCATGTGGAACCGGTTCATTCTTCCCACCGAAATGACGGCGATCTTCGGCCCCACCTCCGCAACGAACTCCGGTGTGCTGGAGGTTGCCGACCCGTGGTGCGGCACCTTCAGCACGTCCGCCTTCAGCGCCGCCCCTTCGGCCACAAGATATTTTTCCGCTTCCTTTTCGTTGTCGGCGGGCAGGAGCACTTTCGCCCCATCAATTTCGAGCATGAGCATGAGCGCGAGGTTGTTGTTTTTGGTCCCGGCATGTTCGGCGGCGAATTTGCCCGACGGGTGAAGCACGGAAATGTTTGGAAGGCCGGGAACCGTATCCCCGCCGCGCAGGACGGCGTACTCTATCCCCTTATTCCGGGCGATGGCGCGCAGGCCGTCCAGCGCCTTGCTCTCTTCGCCGTTGTCCATGTACCGTTTCACCGCTATCCGGTTCATCACCGCGAAAAGGCCACCCACATGATCGCTATCTCCGTGGGTGGCTATCACCGCGTCCAACCGCCGCACCCCCAGCCGCCGCAGTTCGGGGATGACCGCCAGTTCCCCCGCGTCGAACTCGCCGAACCGTAGGCCGCCGTCCACAAGGATGTTCGTACCGTCCCGCATCATGATGAGCGTGGCATCCCCTTGCCCCACATCTATGAACCGAACTTCGCTAAAGGTGCGCTTTTGCGGCCAATAAAAAACAGCCGCCGCCAGGCACAGCAGGGCGATGCCGGGCAACATCAGGCGCGAACGGAAAACCCACAGCGCATACACCGCATAAACAAGTGCCACCAGCCACCACGCGGGGGCCGGGCCGGAAAAGGAAAGGAGGGGGTTGTTCCCGAACAGGTGGGCCACAAAACCGATTCCGCCATACGCCAGCGATGATACCCACGCCGCCGTTTCCCCCAGCGGCGGCCAAAGCCAACCCAGTCCCGCCGCCGCGAGTACGGATGGCACCGCGAACGCTCCCAATGGGATCGCCACCAAGTTCGCCAGAACCCCGCCGCCGTGCAGTTCATTGAAGATGGACATGACCACCGGCGCGCTGGCGGCCCCGACCGCGAGCGATATTTTCACGGTGACCAGGAAAAAATCCCCCATACGCGATAAAGGAGTGGGAGGAGTGAGGGATTCCAGCGGGTCCGGCTTATCCGGCGCCCGCGCCACGAGCAGGATGATGGCAAGCACCGCTGTGTAGGACAGGATGAACGAAACGCTGAACAGCGCGGGGGGATCGAGCAGGAGGACGATGATGGCGGAGAGCGCCAGCGAATTGAGCAGTTCCCCCTCGCGTCCAACAATGACGGAAAGGAAAAAGACCGCCGCCATGATCCCCGCCCGCTGGGCCGGAACGCTGGCCCCGGTCATCAGCACGAACCCGAACACCGCGCCGATGCATAAAAGCGCCGAGAGTTTGCGGTGCCATCCCGCCTCCACCCAGCGGGGCTTGAGCCACCAAAGAAGGTAAAACGCCATGAAGTAAAAAACCGCATACGCCCCCCCGCTCACAAATCCCACATGCAGGCCGGACACCGAAAGAAGATGCACGAGGCCGGAAACCGCCCATTCGCGCCACTCCTGCCGGGTGATGCCGCCGGTCACGCCTACGGTCATGGCGGCAACCGCCGCCGATTGATTGCGCGGGTAGTTTTGAAGGATGAACGAATGGATGTTGCGCCGCAGTTTTTCGCACGCGGCGAACAGGTTCCACTCGCCCGCGGGGAGCGTGACGCGCATTGCCGCCTCGCCACGAAGGTTGGCGCGTGCGGCGATCCCCTTGTCGCGCATGAACTGCTCGTAATCGAACCCGTCGAGATTGTGGAAGCCGGTTATCGGCCGCACTGAAATGTTTTGCAGTTCCACGCGGTCGCCGGGCAGGGGAGGCGCGTCCCCTTTTTGCACCCCTATCTGCACCGATCCGGTCACCGGCGCTCCGTTGAGCCGTTCCGCTGAAAGCGCGAACCGGTAGCCATGCGGGAAATACTCTATCGGCGTTCGCACGGTCCCTTCCAGCGCCGCACGGGAAACCGGGACGAGCCGTCCAACGTGGTTCGCGGCGTCCATCGCGGCGTCGGCGCGCCACATCCCGAAGAACCCGGCGGCGGCGAAAAGAGGGATAAGCGTCCGCCAAGTAAGCGGCATTTTTGAAACGGCGATGAGCGCCAGCGCAACGGCGGTCAGGGCGAGCAAGGCGGTGGGAAAGCCCCACGGCTGGCGGTAGATGAGGATGCCTCCGGCAAGCGCAAGCGCGAGGTCCACCGACGGATAGCGGAGGTTTTTCATCCCCATAAACAGTTCGATTCTACCCCTGTTGACGGAACGCCTTTACAAGTTTATAAAGGAGGGACGGAATCAATTCATTTTAACGGGAGAAACCTCATGGCAATTAAAGTGGCAATCAATGGATTCGGACGCATCGGACGCAACATTCTCCGCGCCGCCCTTCACGACAAGGAAATAGACTTTGTCGCGGTGAACGACCTTACCGACCCCAAGACGCTGGGGCATCTTTTGAAATACGACTCCGTGCTGGGGAACCTGCCGGACGACGTGACGGTGGATGGGGACACCATCAAGGTGGCGGGCCGGAGCGTGAAAGTGTTCAGCGCGAAGGATCCGGCCACACTGCCGTGGAAAGACCTGGGAGTGGAGATCGTGGTGGAATCCACCGGCCACTTCACCAAGCGCGATGGCGCGGCCAAGCACCTGACCGCCGGCGCGAAAAAGGTCATCATCTCCGCCCCGGCCACGGACGAGGACGTGACAGTGGTGCTGGGCGTGAATGAAGACAAGTACGACGCGGCGAAACACCATGTCGTCTCGAACGCTTCCTGCACCACCAACTGCCTCGCGCCGGTGGTGAAGGTCCTTATCGAGAGCTTCGGGTTCGTCAACGGTCAGATGACCACCATCCACTCATATACCAACGACCAGGTGGTGCTGGACTTCCCGCACAAGGACCTGCGCCGCGCCCGTGCCGCGGGGCTTTCCATGATCCCCACCACCACTGGCGCGGCCAAGGCGGTGGGGCTGGTACTCCCGCAGGTGAAGGGCAAGTTGGACGGGCTGTCCATCCGCGTGCCCACCCCGAACGTATCGCTGGTGGACCTCGTATGCAACGTGGAAAAGGAAACGACCGCCGAAGAGGTGAACGCCGCGCTGAAAGCCGCCGCGAACGGCAAGCTGAAAGGGATATTGGCCTATTGCGAAATGCCGCTCGTTTCGTCCGATTTCAAGGGCGTCGCCGTCTCCAGCACCGTGGATTCGCTCTGCACGAAAGTGATAGACAAAAAGCTGGTGAAGGTGCTGGCCTGGTATGACAACGAGTGGGGCTATTCCAACCGCGTGAACGACCTGGCGAAATTCATGGCGAAAAAAGGGTTCTGAACAATGCTGAACAAGCTGTGCATCAACAACATGGATGTCGCGGGGAAGCGGTGCTTCGTGCGCGTGGACTTCAACGTCCCGTTCGACGAGTTCCAGAAGATCACCGACGATACCCGCATCCGCGGGGCGCTTCCCACCATCAACGACCTCATTGACCGCGGCGCAAAGGTCATCCTGGCCTCGCACCTCGGCAGGCCGGATGGCGAGCGTAAAATGAAGTACAGCCTCCAGCTCGTCCAGCAACGGCTCGCGCGGCTTTTGAACCGCGAGGTGCGGTTCGCCACCGATTGCGTGGGGCCGGATGTGGAAAAGATGGCCGCGGAACTGAAGGCCGGTGACATCCTGTTGCTGGAAAACCTCCGCTTCCACAAGGAAGAAGAGGAGAACGACCCCGAATTTTCCAAACAGCTAGCGAATCTGGCCGATGTCTATATCAACGACGCGTTTGGCACCGCGCACCGCGCCCACGCCAGCACCGAGGGGATCACCCACCATGTAAAGCAGGCGGGGTGCGGCTACCTGATGAAAAAGGAGATCGAGTATTTCAACCGCTCGGTGGCCAACCCGGTGCGTCCGGTGGTGGCCATCGTGGGCGGCGCGAAAGCCTCCACGAAGATAAAGGTCTTTATGAACCTGATAGACCGCGTGGACAAGATCATCGTGGGCGGCGGCCTTGCCTTCACGTTCTACAAGGCGTTGGGGTACAACGTCGGCAAGAACAAAGTGGAAGAGAACATGCTCCAGGCGGTCACGGAGATCAAACAAAAGGCGCGCGACAAAGGGGTGAAGTTCTACCTCCCCGTTGATTTCGTTGTGGCGGAAAAACTGGACCCGCGCGCGACCACCAAGGTGGTGCCCGCCAAGGAAGTGCCGACCGACTGGGTGGCGCCGGACATCGGCCCTGCCAGCGTCATGTTGTTCAGCGAAGTTCTGCACGACGCGAAAACGATCATCTGGAACGGCCCGATGGGAGTGTTCGAGATGGACCAGTTCTCGCGCGGCACAATGGCGATGGTGCGCGCCGTGGCGAACGCCTACGCGCTGACCATCGCGGGTGGCGGCGATACCGACGTTGCCATCCACCGCGCGGGGGAATCGGACAAATTTTCGTTCATCTCCACCGGCGGCGGCGCGTTTTTGGAACTGCTGGAAGGAAAAACCCTCCCGGCCATCGCGGCCCTCACCGACGCCTGAAATAACCTGTTGGGGGCGCCTTTTCCGAAGAAAAGGGTCACTCAATGGATATTTCAGATGTCTTGGAGCGTTTTTAGGCCTTTGATGACTTCCGTGTAGTTATCCGAGCCGAACACGGCGGAACCGGCCACCAGCACGGTCACACCGGCGGATACGATGCTCCGGCAGTTGTTCAGGCCAACGCCGCCGTCAATCTCCAGTTCGGCGCTGGAATCGGCTTCTTTGATCATGGTGCGCGCCTGTTCCGCTTTTTTCAGCGAATTTTGGATGAATGATTGTCCGCCAAACCCCGGGTTTACGGACATGATGAGGAGCAGGTCGATCTCCTGCACGATATCGCGCAGGGTATCCACCGGCGTGGCCGGATTGATCGCCACGCCCGCCTCTTTGCCGAGCGAGCGGATGAGCGAAACGGTGCGGTGCAGGTGTGTGCATGCTTCCTGATGCACGGTGATGATGTCGGCCCCCGCTTTGGCGAATTCGGGAATGTACTGGTCGGGGTTCTCAATCATCAGGTGCACATCCAGCGTCAACCGCGTGGCCTTGCGGAGGGAGGCGACCACCGGCGGCCCGATGGTGATGTTTGGCACGAAATGGCCGTCCATCACGTCCACATGTATCCAGTCGGCCCCCGCCTGTTCCACCGCCTTTATCTCTTCGCCCAAGCGGGAGAAGTCGGCGGAAAGGATGGACGGCGCTATCAACGGCATTACGGGCGGCTCCTTGCTAACATCGGATAGATACTACCGCAAACCCCGCTTTTTGTAAGCGCAAAAATCTTCCCAAAATTTATTGCGGGCGGAAAATCGCCAAGGAAAAGAGAAAAAAGTTAAGTCGGGAATATCAAAATTGTTTGAGTTCCGCCAGTCTGTCGTTCAGGTACACGCGCACCGTTGTGGGGCCGCTGGTCTCCACCATCAGTGCCACGGTATCGCCGCCGTTGTGCAAGTGGTTGTAAATTTCCTTTTGCGCTCCAGCGTTTTCCTGCATGACCTTGACGGTCGCCTGTCCCGCGTTGGCGGGCAGGGTGAAGTTGTACAGTGTATAGGCGGCGGGCTTGCCCGCCGATTGCGAAAGCTTCAGGATGGTGAGCGATGCCAGGGTTCCGGCGGGGGAGGGCATTCCCGCGGGCGGAGTCTGGCCGATGACGGCGCCCGCCACGCCGTCGGGCCGGTTTTCAAACGAGACGGTTTTTACCTTGAGTCCGCTCCGTTCCATTTCGCGTTTCGCCTGGTCGGCGGACATTCCCGAAACGTCGGGGGAAAGGGCCACGCGTTCGGGCTTTCCCATGCTCACCAGCAGTTCCACCTGCTGAAGATCGCTGATATGGGCGGAGGCCGGTGGGAATTGGGCTATCACCTCTCCTTCCTCCACGCTCTCGGAGTGCGCCTTCCCCATCGCGGCGAGAGATACCCCCTTTTCGTGAAGAAGGTTCGTCGCCTGCCGTATCGAAAGTCCCGCAAGGGCTGGCATGTCGAATTCGCGCGGGCCTCGGCTGATGACCACGCGCACGTCGCGTCCGCGTTTGATGGAACCGCCGGCTTTCGGCATTTGGCTGATGATGGTGTTGCGCGGTTTTTCGTCGTCGTACTCCAGCGCGGCGATTTTCAGGTTCAGGCCCGCCTTGGTGACTTTTTCCAGCGCGTTCACCACTTCATCCCCTTCTATGGAGGGGGTGGTCGCGTCCGCCGTGCCGCGGAGAGCGACTTGCATAACGATAAGGCCGCTAACGGTGCCCGCCGCCACTACCGCGCCGAGCAGGAGAAGGTAGCGGGCGAAAGTCTTCAATGAAGACTTCATTTAATCCCGCAAATTCCCGGAAGGGGTGTAAGTGGCGCCGTTCCACGAGAATATCACCGCGTCCTTTACCGCGCCTTGGCACACCGAGATAACGATGTACACGGTGTCCGGGTAAACCGGCTCCCCGAACATCACCGCGCCCGCGTGGTCCTCTTGCGAGAAGTAGCATTCGTGGTCGGGATGTGAATGATAGAAGGCCAGTAATTTTTTGCCTTCCTTTTGGGCTTTGCTGACGAGGGTGAACACCTCTTTGGGGTCAACGAAGTAGCCGGTGCGCGCGTCCCGGGTAAACCGTCTGGGGTCCTCGCGGTGTACCTGGTCTTGCACGTTGGTCAGGGGGATGAGCTCCGCGTTTGCCGGATCGGCGCCGACGATTGCGCCGATGCACTCGCGCGGATACGCCTCCAGCGCGTGGGATCTCATTTGGGCGATCTGTTGCGCGGTGAATGTCATGCCGGTATTTTCGGGCTTTGGCGTGTCTAAAAGCAAATCCGCTTATTTTCTGTACAAGCCGGGGGAGGTGAGCCGCTTGGGATCGAGAATTTTTTTCAGCTCAGCTTGCGTCAATATCCCTTCTTCCAGCACCACTTGCGGCACCGTCATTTTTTCCTTGAGCGCCTTTTTGACCACCGCCGCCGCGCGGTCGTAGCCGATGACGGGGTTCAAAAAAGTGGCTATGCTGGGGCTTTCCATCGCGTACTTCCGGCATTGTTCCGCGTTCACCTCGATCCCCACTACGCATTTTTCGTCCAACACGCGGATAGCGGCGGAAAGGATATTTAGGGATTCCAGAAGGGCGTAGCCGGTGACCGGCATGGTGACGTTCAACTCCAGTTGCGCCGCCAGCGCCGCCAGCGTGATGGTCTGGTGGTTGCCGAACACCTTGAGGCAGGTCATGTTCGCCGCCTCGCAGATGGAGGGGTTTATCTTTCCCGGCATGATGGAGGAGCCGGGTTCCACGGCGGGAAGCCGAATTTCGTTGAACCCGGTCAGCGGGCCGGAAGCCATCAGCCGCAGGTCGTTGCAGATGCGCGCCACGTCCACCGCCAGCGTTTGCGCGGCGGCCGACAGGTCCGCCAGGTCGTTCGTGCCGTGGGTGGCCTCGATGCCGTTTTTGGTGACGCGGAATGTCAGCCCGGTCTCGCGGTTAAGGTGCTTGATGATGAGCGCGCGGAACCGCGGGTGGGTGTTGATGCCGGTGCCCACCGCGTTCCCTCCCACCCCCAGTTCGGATATGTGCGGGATTTTCGATTTCAACCGCTCGACGTCCTTTTCTATCGCGTAAGCGAATGCGGAAAACACCTGCCCCATCCGAATGGGCACGGCGTCCTGCAAATGGGTCCTTCCCGACTTGATGATACGGTCGAACTTTCTTCCATTGCGCGCCAGCGTTTTGCGGAACGCCTCGGCAGACGCGATGAGCGCGAACAGGCGGGGAAGGGCGGCCACCCGGATGGATGATGGAAACACGTTGTTGGTGGACTGCCCCATGTTCACATGGTCGTTCGGATGCACCAGGCCGCGCGCTCCCCGCTTGCCGCCCAGCAATTCGTCGGCCCGGTTGGCGATCACCTCGTTCACGTTCATATTGGTGGAGGTGCCGGAGCCTGCCTGAAAAATATCGATCGGAAATTGACCGGGAAATTTTCCCTCCGCCACTTCACGCGCCGCTTTCACGATGGCGTTTCCTTTGGTCATCGGCAAAAGACCCAGTTCCATATTCGCCTTGGCGCAGGCGAGTTTCAAAAGGGCGATGGCGCGGATCTGTTCCGGCGGCACCGTTAAGCCGCTGATAGGGAAGTTGTGGATGGAGCGGGTGGTATGCACCCCGTAGTATGCATCGGCGGGCACTTCCATTTGCCCCAGCGAATCGCTTTCGGTGCGGTATTTCATTGCCGGTCCTCCTTTTTCCAGCGGCCCAGGTCGTGGCGCACCACCACTTCGGTGATGATGCCATCGGCGAACAGCCGCTCTTTTATGCAGGCCGCGATGGCCTTCGCGTCGGATACATTAAGGTTATCGCCCGAATCGAGCGTCACCTCGGCCACGAGGCGCTGAAGGAAATAATGAATGACCACGCCGTCGGTCAGGCGCAGGGTAGGGAAGTCCGCCAGCGCGTCGTTCACGATCTTTTCCACCTGCGCCCTCCGGTCGCGGTACAGCCGCCCTTCGGTGTCGTCCTCGGCGTCAATGTGGATCATGGCGTCGGTCAGGTGCCGGGCCTTGCGCTTGAGTTCATGCCGCGCGGTTTCCGCTATGTTGTGCGCCTCGGAAATGCTGATGCGCGGTTCCACCTGGATGTGTATGTCCACGAAGGTGTCGCGCCCCGCCTTGCGGCTCCTCACGCCGTGGTAATGCACCACGCCGGGCGTTTGCGCGACGATCGTTTCTATTTCCATTAATTCTTCCGGCCCCAGTCCGGGATCCATCAGGTTTTGCATCGCGCCCCAGCCGATCTGCCCCCCCATGTGCAGGATCATCAGGCCAACGATCACCGCCGCCAGCGGGTCCATCGCGCGGTAGCCCATCATCGCGCCGCCGATGCCGACGAGCGCCGCGAGCGAGGAGAGGGAATCGGAGCGGTGGTGCCAGGCGTTGGCGATAACCGATTCGCTCCGCGCCTTATTGCCGACGCGCAGGGTATAGACGAAAAGGAATTCCTTTATGACCAGCGAAACGGCGGCGCCCCAAACCGCGATGGAAGTGGGCGGCGTTATCTGGCCCGTTCCCATGAAGTGTTTTTGTTCTTCCCACATGATCCCCGCGCCAACCGCCATGACGATGATGCCGATGATGGCGGTGCCGATGGTTTCCGCCTTTCCGTGTCCGTAAGGGTGGTCCTCATCCGGTTCGAGGTGGGAGACCTTGAGGGAGATGAAGGATACCGCGTCGGTGGCGAGGTCGGTGACGGAGTGCACGGCGTCGGCGATGAGCGCGGAGGAATTGCCCAGCGTGCCCGCGATGAATTTGGCGATGGCCAGCAGGATGTCGGAGGCCGTGCTGATGGCCGTGGCTTTGTAACCGAGCGCTAGGGTGGATTTGTCTTCCATGTTGATTTTCCGTTAATTCCGGTGATGGAAACAGATTACCCCCGCCCGGCGAAAAAGGGAACCGCAAAATGTTCCTCCATTCGATTTTGGAAGATTGCTACGGCGCGATGTCCGCATCCGGGCGTGCGCCTTCTTCCCTCTTACTTTGGAGGGATTTACTTTTTCCCCACCGCCGCGGTGTCGGTTCCCTTCATCTTGTCAAACGAGCGAAGCCCCGCGATGCCGAGCATACCGGTAATAAGGGTCATAAGGGTGCTGGAGTCAAGCGGCGCGGGCGGTTTTTCTATGGGCAACCACAGCAGGATGGGGTAAGCGACAAACTGGTAAAACAGCGAAAGCGCCCCGATCCAGCCGATGGCCGGCCGCCATCCCGCGACGAAGATGTTGGCGCTCTTCGCTTCCTCTTTATTGACTTCCGTCTGGGCGATATTCAAGTCGGCGACAAGTTTCGATTCAAGGTAGTCGTACTCCCGTTGCGCTTTCATCAGTTCCGCCTGCTTTTCCAGGCGTTCCTCGTCGGATGTGAACAGGTTGTCGAGCGAGTCGCCCACCGCTTTTATCGTATCGCCGCCGCCGAACAGACTTGCCAGGAAATTCATACCTTCCCCCCCAATGCCCGGTTTATCCAGCCAAGCAGAAACTGCTTTTGATCCTTATTGTTATTGCATATATAAGCGTACCGCGCGATCTTCGCGATGGTGTAATGGGCGATGAACAATTCCTCGTTCACGCTGTTTATAGCCGTCAGCGATTGGCCGCCGATCACGCCGTCGGCGGGTTGAATGCCCAGCGCCAGTTGGGCCAGCTTGCCCCCGGTCACTGTGCCCATGTTTACGCAGGTGTCGAACATATTTTCCGCGATCACCTGTGATTTGATCTCATCCCCCCGGATGCGGTCCCAATAATCCGTTTTGTATATCTCGCGCGCCCGTTGCTCGGTCAGGTTTTTAATGTCCTCTTTCGGGTACGCGCGCTGTGAAATGCCGTATTTCGTGGCGCCCCCTTTGTCGGATGGATTGTCCGTGAACCGCGCCCCTCCCTCGTTGGCAAGGGTTTTCAAGATAGCACTGTTGAAATCAGCCATGGAATAAACCTCCCTCAAGTTCTCCCGTTAGGCCGGATTATTACATGACAGAGATAATATTTCAACTGGCGCGCGCGCCGGTTTGACCGCCCGCGGTTAAGGCGTTGGGCCGTCGCTTTGAGGGTCGTTCATCCGGCTGTGCTTGCGCCCGTATAGCGCGTAGACCGCCAGCCCCACCAGCGTCCACACGCCGAAACGGAGCCAGGTGACGCCGGGCAGTCCCACCATGATGAAGATAAGCATGAGAAGGTTCAGCGGGAGCAGGATGCCCGCCAGCGGTATGGTGAACCGCGGGCTGGCGTCGTGATATTTGCGCACGGCGATGGCGGCCAGCCCCACCATGAAGTAGGCGAACAGCGTGCCGATGTTGATAAGCTCCGCGAGGACGCCCAGCGGCACCATGCCCGCCATGAAGCTCAGCAGGGCGCCGCCGAGGATGGACGCCTTGTACGGCGTTTTCAGCGTGGGGTGTATGTCCGCCAGGTTCTTGAACAGCAGGCCGTCGCGCGCCAGCGCATAGCAGATGCGCGTGAAGCCTATCCCCATCACCATCATCACGCTGGTGATGGTGATGACCGCCCCCAGCGCGATGATGCTGGCGGCGAACGGCTCGCCGTTTTGGTACATGGCGAATGCCAGCGCGTCCGGCACGTCTAGCCGGTCATACGGCATCATGGCGCACAGCACCACCGCCACCACGATGTACAGCGCGGTGCTGATGACCAGCGAAAGCACGAGTCCCAGCGGCACGGTGCGGGTGGGGTCTTTGGTCTCTTCCGCCACGGTGGATACCGCGTCGAACCCCAGATAGGCGAACACGATGAGCGAGGTCCCTTTCCACACGCCGTCCCACCCGAACGGGAGGAAGGGGGAAAGGTTTTCGAACTTCACATGCTTGATCCCGTAATAGATGAACACGCCCAAGACCACGAACTTGATGGCGACGATAACGATATTGACCGACGCGCTTTCCTTTATGCCGATGGTCAGCAGGGCGAAGATGATGGCGACGGCGAGGAAGGCGCAGATGTCTATGTAGGTTCCCGAAGACGGATCGAACGAGCCGGAGAGCGCCTGCGGAATGACGAGGTGGAACTGTTCTTCGATGAAACGGCGGAAGTAGCCGCTCCACCCGACCGCGACCGCGGCGGTGGCGATGCCGTATTCGAGCAATAGTTCCCAGCCCACGATCCACGCGATCCCTTCGCCGAGCGAGAGGTAGGTGTAGCTGTACGCGCTCCCGGAGATCGGGTAGGCGGAGCTGAGTTCCGCGTACACCAGCGCGGAAAGGCCGATGGCGACCGCCGCCACGAGGAACGAGACGATGACCCCCGGCCCGGCGAGCGTGGCCGCCGCCTTGCCGGTGATGACGAATATGCCCGCGCCGATAACGGCGCCGATGCCGAGCGCGGTGAGGTCTATCACGCCGAGCTTTCGCTCGAATTTCCCCTCCTGCGCGGAGTAATCCTTCTTCCGGAAGAAGTTTTTCATGCCGAAGGGGAGTATACCATTTGCCGCCGTGGCGGGACAGGCCGCAAAAGGAGGGGTTGAACGTCTGTTGCGGGTTCTTCGAATACGTTTGCGAAAAGTGGAAAGAATTTATTCCCGATAAACCGAATGGCTGAGCGGCTATTTTATGAATTGTTCAACGGCGGTGATGAACTCTTTGGCCCACTCGCACACTGACCGGGCCTGCTCTTCCGTGACTTCTACCCCAATACCGTAATCGCCGACATTGCGCATATCCTGAGCGTCCAATAGCCAGCGGTGGAACTTCGGATCCAACCTTCCCTGTTTGGCGAATTCGCGGCCAAAGGCGGAGTGAATGGCTGAATGGCTGGAAAATGACTGGCCTAAGGATGAAAGGCACGCCTCGGCGACATAGAACATCGCATAATAGGCGCGGGATACCGCGAAGTCATTGTACCCTTGGCCAAGCAACAGTTCCGCCGCCGAAACGCTTTCCTTGGCCTATTCTATCAATTCCGCGGCGTCTTTGGTCATACCGTCACATGGTCTTTCCGCACGTTCATGTAGAAGGGAAGCTGGCGGTTATCGAAATCCGCCTTGGTCACAAATGTGCGCGAAAGAATAACGTCGTATTTCAGGCTGAGGGACGAGGTGAGTTCCGAAGACCTTTTTATCAATTCCCCATAGTTTTGCGGCACTTTCATCAGGCAAAGCACATCAATATCCGATCCGGGATGGGAAGTGCCGCGGGCCTGGGAGCCATACAGGAACACATCCAATAAATCATCGCCCAAAAGGCGCTGGAGGCCTTCTTTGTACTCCTTGACGATTTGGATGGCGATTTTACTTTCCATATGAAGTTTATAGCACTTTTTGCCTCGGGAATGCCAAACTCCCGGAAGAGCGGCTATTTGCCGACGGTCTTGTCTATCCAGTCCAGATAGGCGGGCAGGCCCATCGTGATGGGCAGGGCGATGATCTCCGGCACGTCGTAACCGTGGAGCTTTTTCACTTCGGCCATCAGTTGCGGGAAAAGCGCGCTCCGGGTTTTGGCAAATATCTGGCACTCTTCGGCCCTGTTCATTTTTCCCTCCCACTCGTAGATGCTCGTGACCCCCTTGATGATGGTGCAACAGGCGGCCAGCTTTTTCTCCACCAGCGCGGTGGCTATTTTCTCGGCCTCCTCGAACGTGGGGGTGGTGATAAGGCAAACGATGTGGTCACTCACCGCGCAGTCCATCATCCCTCCTTGGTATAAGGAATAATCCGCAGATTGCACAGATGCCGCAGATGCTTTGAGGATAATCCGCGTCAATCGGCGAAATCTGTGGATTCTCCCCGTTACGTTTCTCCGCCGTCCTGTTTCAGGTCGGGGGCGGCGTCCTTCACCTTTTCCCCCGTTTTGCTCACGATGAAATTGCCGATATAAAACTCCACCAGCCCGATGCCGGTCGCTTTCAGCATCCCTCCCATATCCGGCGTGGTGAAGAAACTGACGAACGCGATGAGCACCGTCCCCATCCCCACTATCTGCATCGTGCGTCCGACGATGTACAGCGCTCCCTTCATGCGGGCACCCCCACCAGGTCGTACTCCATCGCGGCCTTGATTTTCACTTTGATGATCTCCCCCGGCTTCGCCTCGCACTCGTCCAATATCACTTCGCCGTCCACTTCCGGCGCTTGCGTTTTCAGCCGTCCCAGCAAAAGACCGTTTTCGGGGTCGTACCGCTCCACCAGCGCGTCGAACGTTTTTCCCGCTTTCGCCTTGTTCTTCTTCAGCGATATTTTCTGCTGTATCTCCAGGATGCGCGCGGCGCGTTCTTCTTTGACATTTTCCGGCACATCGTCATCCATGTCCGCCGCTTTGGTCCCTTCCTCGGCGGAATAGGTGAACACCCCCACATGGTCAAGCTCCGCCTCCTTGACGAAGGATTCAAGCGCCTTGTACTCCGCTTCCGTTTCGCCGGGAAAACCGACGATGAAGCTGGTGCGTATTGCTCCTTCCGGCATGGCGCGGCGTAACTTCGCCACCAGTTCCACGATCTCCTTTTTCGTTTCGTTGCGCCCCATCCGTTTCAGCGCCGCGTCGTGTATGTGCTGAAACGGCACGTCAATGTACGGGCAGAGGGATGGCTCATGCGCGATGAGGTCTATCATCTCGTCCGTTATCAAGGTGGGGTAGAGGTACATGATGCGGAGCCACGCTGGTTTAGCGGTGGCGAGTATTTCCTTTGCCAGCGTCACCAGTCCGTTCTTCATTTTCAGGTCGGCCCCGTAGCGGGTGGTGTCTTGCGCCACCAGCACCAGTTCTTTCACCCCCACGGCCACCAGTTCCTTAGCCTCGGCCACCACAGCGTTCAGCGGCCTGCTCTTCAGCGGGCCGCGTATCATCGGGATGGAGCAGAACGAGCAGGCGTTGCCGCACCCCTCCGCGATTTTGAGATACGCGGATACCACTCCCGGCTCCAGCATGCGCTTCACGTTTTCGGGGCGGTACACCTCTTGCGTCGAAGAGTCGGAGAGCGCCAGCAGGTAATCTATCTCCGGCATCTCCTCCCCCATCTCCTTGCCGAAGCGTTCCACCATGCACCCCATCACCGCCAGCTTGGCGTTTGGATTCGCTTTCTTGAATTCGGCCAGTTCCAGGATGGTGTCCACGCTTTCGCGCCGCGCGTCGCCGATGAACCCGCAGGTGTTTATCAACAGGCAGTCGGCCTCTTCGGGATTGTCGGTGATGGTACACCCTTGGCTTTGCAAAAGGGCCAGCGTTTTCTCGCTGTCCACGCGGTTCTTGGCGCACCCCAGCGAGACCATGTGCAGGCGCATGTCGCGCAGGCGTTTCATGGCCGTTCCGTCCCGCCCAAGCCCGCTTCGCGGCCGATCCACAGCTTGAACAGCGGGTCGGTGAACGCCCATCGCTTTCCGCGCTTGTGCAATATGTTTTTGTGGTCCAGCGCGCGCAGGGCCGCTTGCAGGTTGGTGGCGGTGTTGAACCCGTATTGCTTGATGAACGATTCGGCGTAGATGTTCTTCACGTCTTCGGCGCACAGCCCGTAGAGCACCGACTTTTGGCGCGGGTTGAGCAGGTCCCAAATCGCGCGGTACGCGGTGGCGGTATTTTGGATGACCTCTTCCATCGCCGCCGTCAGCGCCGCGCCATCCTTGCCCCCGCGCCGCAGAGCCGCGTTCGCGAGGATCACCGCCGTTTCGGCGCGCCCGTCCGCGGCGTCATATATCTTTCCGGTCAGGCCGTCCGGGGGCGTGAGGCCCGCTTGCGCCCAGCCGCTCGCGAGGTAGGTTTTCACCGCTTCCGGCGTTAACAGTTCCTCTTCACGGATGACGCGCACCTGATTGAGCATCGGCCCGCCCATTTCCCCCGCCGCCTTCGCCACGGAGCGGCCGATGAGCACATGGGAGGTGATGGCGTGGCCGCGGGCCTTGCCGGTGAACTGGCGCAGGGCGTCGCTCCCCATCGTCCCTTCCAGGTTGTCGAACCCCTCCCACAGCACCACCGCGCGCTTGTTGTCCTCCGTCCCCATCATTTCCGGCACGTCCAGCAGGTTGGCGAACAGGCGGTTCATGTCGGTGCCGTACTGGATGTCTATGTACGGCGTATCGGCCATCACGATCTTCGCGGTGGCGGTGGGGATGAGCTTTTTGAGCACCGATTCCATTTTCTTGCGGTCCCCCGCGAAGGCGGAGATGAACAGGCGCGAGAGGTTCTTCACCAGATGTTCCGCGTTGGTGGCCATCCGCAGGCAGGGGCGGAACACGAGGATCGGCTCCCGCTCCAGCCGCCGGGCCAATGAGTCCGCCAGCGCCGTTTCGCCGCCCGAAAGCTCGAACGCGAAGTGCAGGTTGTTCTTCAGCCCTTCCACCACCTCCCGCAGGATGCCGTCCGGCGCGGCGGCGGAATAGATGTTTTCCGGGAAATATCTGGGCATGGGGGGCCTTGTCAGCTTTGCGTTTTTTCGATGTAGCGGATCAGATCGCGCTGTGACACCACGCCATAATGATGCCCATCGCTGTCCGCCACCACGATCTCGCGGTTGTTCGCCTTCGTCATATTGATCACCGCTTCGCGCACCGAGGAATCCGGCAGGGCCGCGGTGAATTTTTTGGCCATCTTCTGTCCGGCGGCGGATTTAAGGAGGTTGCCCCCCTTCGCGGCCAGCTTCACCAGCAGTCCCTCGTCAATAACTCCCACCGGCTTCTTGTTTTTCACGATCACCACGCAACTTTTCCGGCTCTCAGCCATCATCCGCACGATCTTCTTGAGCGGCGTGGCGGGCGAGGCGGCAAGCCCCTTGTCGGCCAAGGCCGCCAGCATCACATCATAAGGGAAAGCGCGCGTGGCGAAAGTGCGCACGATGTCGGTCTCGGTCACGATGCCGGAAAGAAGGTTGTGCGCGTCCACTATCACGAAGCGCCGCACGTCCATCCGCCCCATCTGCCGCGCGGTGGCGAACAGGTCGTCCGACTCTTCAATCGGCATCACGGGGGTGTGCATCACTATCTCAATGGCGGTTTTGGCGAAGTTCACGCCGGAATCCAGCGCGGCCACGAGGTCGTGTTTGGTGAATATCCCTATCGGCAGTTTCTTTTCCACCACCACCACGCAACTCACCCCTTTTTTCGCCATTTTGGCTACGGCCTCTTTCACGGTGGTTTTACGGGTTACGGTAACGGCGGGACGGCTCATGATCGCTTTAACTTCCAACGCATTCCTCCTCGCACGAAGTTATATATATCTGCATGATGTCCCATCCCGCCCCAACTTTCAAGACGATATTTTGCTCACCGTCCGCAACATGGGGATTGAAAAGGAAAAATTCGGCTTTGCCGTTGTCCGGTTTTGGGTAAGCCAAGTATAATGCCCCGGTGATAATTACAAAACAAAAGCAATTCGACGACCTTATCAAGGCCTGCCGGGGGGCGAAGACCCTGTTCCTCTTCGGATGCGGGGATTGCGCCACGCTGTGCCGGACCGGCGGCGAAGAGCAGTTGGCGGAGCTTTCGGAACAACTCAAGGCGGAAGGCATCGCCGTCGCGGGCACGGCGGTTGTCCATGCCACCTGTCACGAGCTGGACGTTCAACGCGTCCTGCGGCAGGAAAAGGAAAAAGTGGCCGCCAGCGACGCGGTACTGGTGATGACCTGCGGCGCGGGAGTGCAGTCGGTGGGGGACTCCACCGAGAAGCCGGTGATAAGCGGGTGCGATTCGCTGTTCATCGGCAACTCGAAACGGCAAATGCACTTTTACGAAAAATGCTCCGCGTGCGGCGAGTGCGTGCTGAACGAAACCGGCGGCCTGTGCCCCGAAACGCGGTGCCCCAAGGGATTGCTGAACGGCCCGTGCGGCGGCGCGGTGCGCGGTCAGTGCGAGGTGGATCCCACCAATCCATGCGTGTGGATCGCCATCTATGAGAGAATGAAGAAACTCGGCAGGCTGGACGAAATGATGACCGTCGCGGCTCCGAAAGACCGGACCGCCGCGAGCAAGCCGCAAAAGATCGAAGAGAAACTGCCGCCGAAAAAACGGGAAGAAGCGAAATGAGCAAGCTACAGCAAAACCTTGAATCCGGCTTCACCATCACGGTGGAGATCCCCCCGCCGAAAGGCTCCGACGTCGCCCCCGCTTTGGCCGTGGCGGAAAAGATAGCCTCCCGCGTGGCCGGGGTGAACGTCACCGACAACCAGCGCGGCATGGTACGCATGTCGTCGCTCGCGTTTTCCCACCGCCTGCTGGACGTGGGGGCCGAGCCGATATGGCAATTGAGTTGCCGCGACCGCAACCGGCTCGCGCTCCAATCCGACATGCTGGGCGCGTGGGCGCTGGGGGTGGAGAACCTGTGCATCATGACCGGCGATTTTCCCACGCTGGGGGATATGCCGCAGGCCAAGCCGGTGTACGACCTGGACGCGGTGCAACTCATCCAGGCGGCGGCGGAGCTTTCGCGCGGGGTGGGCATGAACAAAAAAGAGATAAAAGACCACAAGGAATTTTTCATCGGCGCGGTGATAAACCCGTTCTACGAGCCGATGGAATTGGAGATAATGAAGACGCGCAAGAAAATAGCGGCGGGCGCGAAGTATTTCCAGACCCAGCCGTTCTTCGACGAAGAATCGCTGGACCGCTTTTTGGCGTTGGTGAAAGGGATGGAGGCGAAGTTCCTCATCGGCATCACCCCGCTGAAAGGGGAAAAGATGGTCCACTTCCTGAACAACAACGTGCTCACCACCCCGATACCCGAAAAAGTGGCGCACCGCATCGCGCGCGCGGGCGACCCGGTGATGGAGGGGCTGAAGATCGCCGCGGAGTTCATCAACTCCGTGCGTGGCCGGGTGGACGGTGTGCATATCATGCCGATAGGGCAGATAGACAACGTGCCTCTCCTGCTCGACATGGTGGATAGCGGGATGAAGGCATGAGCGTCCCCGGCAACCCCCAGAGCAATGTGGCGCTGGTGAAAAAGCCGGCGTGGTTGCGCAAGAAGATCGGCTTCTCCGCCGTTGGCGCTTTGAAAGGCGAACTGCGGCAAAAACATTTGCATACCGTGTGCGAATCGGCCAAATGCCCGAACATCGGCGAATGTTTCTCGCACGGCACGGCAACCTTTTTGATATTGGGAAACGCTTGCACGCGCACCTGCGCGTTTTGCGCGGTGGACAAGGGGGCAACCGCCATGCCCGACCCGCATGAGCCGGAAAATGTGGCGGCGATGTCGGCCCGCCTGAACCTGCGGCATGTGGTGATAACGTCGGTGACGCGCGACGACCTGCCGGACGGCGGCGCGCTCCATTACGTCCGCACGGTCGAAGCCGTGCGCGCCAAACTGCCCGGCGCGGTGGTGGAACTGCTCATCCCCGATTTCGACGGCAATACCGCCGCGTTGGACGCGGTGCTTTCAATAAGGCCGGAGATACTGAACCACAATGTCGAGACGGTTCCCTCGCTCTATCCGCGGGTGCGTCCGCAGGCCGATTTCGCGCGGTCGCTGGATGTCTTGCGCCGGGCCGCCGGATGCGGGATTATTGCGAAGTCGGGTATGATGGCGGGCCTTGGCGAGACCGATGATGAATTGGTCAACGCAATGGAACGGCTGAAGGACACGGGCGTGAAAATATTCACGCTGGGGCAGTACCTCGCCCCGTCGCGGCGGCACGCCCCGGTGGTGGAATATAAAGAAGAAGCGTGGTTTGAAAATATGGCGCGCGCGGCGCGGAGCATCGGCATCGAAAAAGTGATGGCCGGGCCGTTCGTGCGGAGTTCGTACTTGGCGGAAAAGGCAGGTGCATTGTGAATTTTAATTTCCAGCGGATCAAGCGGCTCCCGCCGTACATGCTGGCGGAGATCACCCGGCTGAAAACCGAGGCGCGCCAGCGGGGCGAGGACATCATAGACTTCGGCATGGGGAACCCGGACCAGCCGACCCCGGACTTCATCGTCCAAAAAATGGTGGAGGCCACCCAAAAGTCGGTGAACCACCGCTACTCCGCCTCGAAGGGGATAAAGAAACTGCGTTACGCGATAGCTGATTGGTACAAACGGCGCTACGACGTGACGATAGACCCGGACCAGGAGGCGGTGGTGACCATCGGCTCCAAGGAAGGCATCTCGCACCTTGCGCTGGCGATATTCGGCCCCGGCGACAACGTGCTGGTGCCCACCCCAACGTACTCCATCCACACCTACGCGGTAGTGATTGCGAACGCGGACGTGATAAGCGTGCCGCTGACCGGCGAGAAGGATTTTTTCGAGGCGGCGCTGGAGGCGTACAACCGCACCTGGCCGCGCCCGAAGGCGCTGGTCATCAACTTCCCGCATAACCCGACCTCGGCATGCGTGGAGCAGGACTTTTTCGAGAAGGTGGTGAAGTTCGCCAAGGAGAACGAGGTGATGATCATCCACGATCTCGCCTACGCCGATATCGTGTTCGACGGGTACAAGGCGCCCAGCTTCCTCGCCACGCCCGGCGCGAAAGACGTGGGGGTGGAGATATTCACCCTCTCGAAGAGCTACAACATGCCCGGCTGGCGCGTGGGATTCGTGTGCGGCAACCGCGAGATGGTGCAGGCGCTCACGCACCTCAAAGGGTATCTGGACTACGGCATGTTCCAGCCGATCCAGATCGCCAGCATCATCGCCCTCAACCAGGGGGACGAGGTGACGAAAGAGATCGCCGCCTTGTACCAGTCGCGCCGCGACGTGCTGGTGGACGGATTGAACCGCATCGGGTGGGCGGTGGAAAAGCCGAAAGCCACCATGTTCCTGTGGGCGCGCATCCCGGAAAAATTCCAGGCGATGGGATCCATCGAGTTCTGCAAGCTCCTTTTGAAGGACGCGAAAGTCGCCGTCACCCCCGGCATCGGGTTCGGGCGCGAGGGGGACGGATTCGTCCGTTTCGCGCTGGTGGAAAACGAGCACCGCACCCGGCAGGCCATCCGCGGCATCAAGGGGGTCATCTCGTGAAAAAGATCGGCGTCGCCCTGTTGGGGTGCGGCGTGGTGGGGCAGGCGGTGTACCGCGCGCTCGCCGGGCAGTCCGCGTCCATCGCGGCGCGGTGCGGCGCGGTGTTCGAGGTGAAAAAGATCGCCGTGCGTAATCCGAAGAAAAAGCGGGACGGCATCCCCGCGCATCTGTTCACCAAGAGCATTGCCGAAGCGGTGGCCGCCCCCGGGGTGGATATCGTGGTGGAACTGATGGGGGGCGAGGAGGCGGCGCACAAGGCGTTGCTTGCCGCCATCCGCGGGAAAAAGCATGTGGTGACCGCCAACAAGCTTTTGCTGGCGAAGCGGGGCGAGGAGATATTCGCCGAAGCGGTGAAGGCCGGCGTGGACATCGGGTTCGAGGCCAGCGTGGCGGGGGCCGTGCCGGTCATACGCACGCTCAAGGAGGCGGTGGCGTCCGGCAAGGTGAACTCTCTGTTCGGCATCATCAACGGCACCTCGAACTACATCCTGACGAACATGATGGAAAAAGGGGTTCGGTTCGCCGACGCGCTGGAAGAAGCGCAGGCACTGGGCTACGCCGAGGCGGACCCCACGTTCGACGTGGAAGGAATTGACGCGGCGCACAAGCTGACGATACTGGCGAGCCTTGCGTTCGGCACGCCGGTGAGCCTGCGGAACGTATATGTGGAAGGCATCAGCCGCCTCGCGCCGGACGATTTCCGGTTCGCGCGGCAGTTCGGGCGGGTGATAAAACTTTTGGCCACCGCGCGGATGGACGGCGGCAAGCTGGACGTGCGGGTACACCCCGCGATGGTGAACGTCAACCGCCCGATAGCGCGGGTGGACGGCGTGACCAACGCCGTGGAGCTGGACGTTTCGGACGCGGGACGGCTGATGCTCATCGGCCCCGGCGCGGGGGGCGATGCTACCGCCAGCGCGGTGGTGGCGGACTTGGCGGACATCGCGCGCGACATGCTCTCAAACAGCGTGGGGCGGATCGGCCCGCAAGGGTTCCTGCCGCAAAAAAGAAAAAAGCTGGCGTTCAAGCCGATTGGCGACGTGAGCGGTGGGTACTACCTTCGCTTTACGGTGGACGACAAGCCGGGCGTGCTTGCGCGCATGGCCGGGATACTGGGCGCGAACGGCATCAGCATTGATTCGGTCATACAAAAAGGACGCTCCGGCGATCCGGTGCCGCTCGTCATCCTCACGCACGAGGCGAAGGAAAAGAACATCCAAACCGCGATACGCAAGATAAACCAACTGCCGTCCACCCGCGCGAAAACCATGCTGATACGGCTGGAGAACGGCGGCTGACAATGGGCATCAAGCGGGTCATCCTGCTCGGCGACGGAATGCCGGACGAGCCGATCGAGGCGCTGGGCGGCAAAACGCCGCTGATGGCGGCACACACCCCGAACATGGACCGCATGGCGCGCGAAGGCACGGTGGGGTATGTGAAGACCACGCCGGACGGCTATGCCCCCGGTTCGGATGTGACGAATATGGGGATACTGGGATACGACCCGCGAAAATATTACACCGGGCGCGCCCCGCTGGAGGCCGCCGCGATAGGCGTGCCGCTCGGCCCGACCGACATCGCCTACCGGTGCAATCTGGTGACGCTGGCCCCCACCGTGGAAGGCGTTGCGATGGAGGATTTTTCGGCGGGGCATATCGCCACCGCCGAGGCGGCGGAACTTATCAAGGCGCTGGACGCGCACTTCGGGCCGGAGAGTGAATTCCGTTTTTTCCCCGGCGTAAGCTACCGGCACCTGATGGTGTGGAAGAACGGCGTGGAGGACATCAAGACCACCCCGCCGCACGACATTCAGCGGCAGGACATAAAGAATTTCCTTCCGCAAGGCGAGAAGGGGGAAAAGCTCCGCCTGCTCACCGGCGAGGCGCAAATGGTCTTGAAGAAGCATCCGGTGAACAAGGGGCGCAAGGAGCGCAAGGAGCCGGAAGCGAACTCCATCTGGCTGTGGGGGCAGGGGAAAGCGCCATCCCTGCCGAACCTCAAGGAACTGCGCGGCATTTCCGGCGCGATGATCTCGGCGGTGGACCTGATGAAAGGGATCGGCGTGATGGCCGGGATGGACGTGATATGCGTTCCCGGCGTCACCGGCTACATAGACACGAATTACGAGGGGAAGGCTCAGGCCGCCATAGAGGCGCTGAAGGACAAGGACTTGGTATATATCCATGTGGAATCGCCGGACGAATCCAGCCACGCCGGTTCGCTGGAAAACAAGATAAAGGCGATAGAGGATTTCGACGCGAAGGTGGTCGGCCCCCTGCTGGCCGAGATCGGGCGGCTGGGCGGGCGCGCGGTGGTGCTCTCCGACCATCCCTGCCCGTTGGCCATCCGCACCCATTCGCGCGGGCCGGTGCCGTTCGCCATGTGGCCCGCGTTGGACGAGGGGCATCCCGCAAACGGGTTCGATGAACGCATCAGCGGTAACGCGCAATCGTTGTACTTCGATGAAGGGTTCAAGATGTTTGAGCGCTTCATAAGGCCCTAGCCGCATGTTCGCGCCGGACAAGGGTCTGGAGCCGCTCAAACAGGGCGGGTTTTTGTGCCCTTTCGCCGTTCCCCCGCAATCGTACGGACTCAATCCCGCCGCCATCCCGGTGCGGTACCTGTGCTGGTTCAAGGCGGAGAATTTTTTGATGCAACGCCAGGGAGCGAAAATGGACCCCGTTTTCGCGGCGTGCGATCATTCGTTGGATTTTTCCGACTGCCCAATCTATATCGCCGGCGTCCCGCCGCTATAACGGGGAGGCCCGCGGCTGATGGACGCGTGCGCCGGACGCGGGGGGATTTGACAAGGGCCGTCCATTTCCACTACTATCGTTTTAGACTGAACGGTCTATTTTATGAAAACATATACGGATAAGGCCATGAAAACCCGGACTGCGGTGCTCAACAGCGCGCGCGCGCTGTTTCACGCCAAGGGGTACGCCGATACCTCGATGGACGACATCATCCGCGCCAGCGGCGTGGCGAAGGGGAACGTCTATTACCATTTCAAGGGCAAGGAAGCGGTGGCCTTGGCGGCGCTGGAAAACTACAAGGAGATAGTCATGAAGGCATCGTTCCCCGACGATGGTACTCCGCCTCTTGAACAGGTGCTTCGCGGCATTGACGGCACCGTGGAGCGCATGGGGGGGGAGGAAGGGTGTCGCAAGGGGTGCTTCTTCGGGAACTTGGCGTTGGAGATGTCTCCCAATAGCGAGCCGTTACGCAAGAGCCTGGAGGAATATTTCTCGGAAAAGGAACGGCGGATACGGTCGTTGCTGGTGCGGGCGAAGAAAGAAGGAGCGGTGCCGCGCCATGTGGATCCCGCTCTGGCGGCGGAGATGATGCTGGGCCTGCTGGAGGGGGCGGCATTGCTGAGCAAGGTGAAGCGCAGTCCGAAGGCGGTGCGTGACGCGGCGCGCTTCCTTAAAGCATATCTGCGCGGGGAGGTGGCGGGGAGGTAGGCGTGTGTTTTCCGTCAGCATAAATAAACCGGGTAGTCGGTTTAAAACAATCAATCGTCAAGGAGGTCGTTATGGGTCTGGTCGCGGTGGATGGCGCCAAGTGCGCGCGGGACGGCATATGCGTTGCCGAGTGTCCCATGAAGGTGATCGAGTTGAAAGAGGGGGCGGCGGTTCCCACGGTAGTGGACGGGGCGGAAGCGCGGTGCATCAAGTGCGGACATTGTGTGGCGGCATGCCCGCATAGCGCGTTCGCGCTGGAAGGAATGCCGCCGGAGGCTCTACAGCCGGTGCGCAAGGAGTGGGCGCTGGATCGTGAGCGGACGGAGCATTTCCTCCGCGCACGCCGGTCAATCCGCGCTTTTCGCGGCAAAAAAGTCGGGCGGGAAACTTTAGCCAGCCTTTTGGATGTGGCCCGCTACGCCCCGACCGGAGCGAACAGCCAACAGGTGAAATGGCTTGTGATCAACTCCCCTGAGGGGGTACAGCGAATCGCCGGCCACATAGCGGAACTGATGCGGCATCTAGTGGCGGAAAAGCACCCGGTCGCGGCGCAGTACCAATTAGACAGGCGGGTCGCCGCGTGGGACGCTGGCGACAGGAGCATCCTGCGCCAGGCGCCGTGCCTAGTGATTGCCCATGCGCCAGCGGCGTACCCATTGGCGCAAGTGGATTGCGCCATCGCGCTATCTTATCTCGAATTGGCGGCTCCGTCCTTCGGCCTTGGGACCTGTTGGGCGGGATCTTTGACCATTCCCCTCGTTGAGTGGTCCCCGCTACGCACGGAGCTCGGTTTGCCGGAAGGGCACACCTGGTTTGGCGCATTGATGGTCGGTCACCCGAAATACGCCTACCACCGGATTCCTTCACGGAACAAGGCATCGGTCGTATGGAGGGATTGATGGAGGCGGTAAAGGCGGCCATAAATGGCAACGAAACGGCCGGTGGAGAAGGGACGCCGCTGGGCGCCCTTTCGGACTTTTACCGCGCGTTCAACGGGCGCGACCTCGAACGCGTGATGGCGAACTGGGCCGATGATGAAGGCATCTCGATGGACAATCCGCTAGGTGGCATCAAGCGGGGCAGGGAGGAGGTCGCCGAGGTGTACCGCCGCATTTTCTCCGGCCCCGCGAGAGTGTATGTGGAGTTTTACGATTACACGATCCACGCGGCGCAGGGGATGTTTTACGCCGTGGGGCGGGAGCGCGGGAGTTTCATCAAGGGAGAGGTGAAAATTGATTTGGCGATACGCACCAGCCGGATATTCCGCCGTTCGGAAAAGGGATGGCGGCAGGTTCACCATCATGGTTCAATAGAGGAACCGCGACTGTTGGATGCGTACCAAAAGGCGGTGGGGTTGCGAGGTGGCAATGAATAGGGAGACCTGGCAGTGGAAATAGTGGAAATAACGGCACAGGGCAATTCCGGCTATAAACAGTTTTTCACCGCCGGGCTTGTCCGCCACGGCGAGTGTTTCAGGATCAGTCCGGCGGACGAGGCGAAAGACCCGTTCCCGACGAAAGGAACGCCCGAAAGTTTCACCCTTGCGGCGTTATCGGAAAAGGGGGAATTGATGGGGGTGTCTTCATTCAAGCGGGAAACGGACAACCGGGAGAAACTTTCGCACAAGGGGCTGTTGTTCCGCATGTATGTGGCATCCGAATATGCGGGAAGGGGTATAGGCGTAGAATTGATCCGGCGAATCGTTGACCGCGCAAAACAGCTCGGAACAATTGAGCAGATAAATCTTACGGTGGTGGCGGGGAATGACAAGGCGAAATCGCTGTACTTGAAGCACGGTTTTCGGGTGTACGGGGTGGAGAAGAATTCGGTGAAATCGGATGGCAGGTACTACGATGAGGAACTGATGACGCTTTTCCTCAGGTAGCACGCTTGGGGTGGCCTATCGTTTTAAAGCTTTCTCAATAAGGTTTTTAACGAATTCCGGGATTGTTTGTCCCGACACTTGGGCATCGCTTCTCAACTTTTCATATTGCTTCACTTCCTTGTTTTGCCATATCAAATCAACCCGCCTTACTTGCCGCATTGCGACGTGAGAATTATCTTCAGGAAATGCCCAGTAGCAAGAAAGGCATATTTCTTTCCTTTTCAGTTTTTGCCAATTTTCGCAGTGTTCGCATGACCAAGACTTTGCACGGTTTGCGGAACCGGAAAGTAGCATGAAATCATCCGGAGTTGGTTCCTTGCCTTCTCCGCCAACCTCATACGGAACGCGATGGTCAATTTGCAGTTCATGTGCGTCCAATGCTTCGAGATAGATGAAACATTTACAACCATACTTCTCAACCAAGGCATCTTTGATTTTCTTGGAAAATCCTGTGCGTCCTGACAGTTTCCTGAATTCCTTCTTGCTCACATCCCCAAAACGGTATGCGGCAATCTTTCTTCCATCGGAGCCTGATATTCGATAAGTTTCAATCGGAATGCCGTGTTCCCTGACGTCTCGAACGGCCCTTGGAGGATGGTTGTACCCGTAAATGGTTTTCAACTCCTCCGTGGAGATATGGCCGTGTTTGAGGATGTGCTCAATCACAGTTCGCGGTCTTTTTGCCTGAATAGACCGGCAACGGTCAAGAAATTCTTTTTGAAATTTTCGCGCCATAACGCCTTTCTGATTCCATTAAAACAAGTTGTTCGGATGTCCGTCTTTTGTGAAAGTATGAGGTGGTGCTGATTTCTTTGGCCAATGCGGGTGAGAGATATAAGGACTCGATGGTGATGGCATCCCGGCCAAGCAATGTTGCCTGCGTGGAACGGCCAGCTTCCAATTCAATAAGTGTGAGTGAAAGATTTTTGGGAAGGATGCTACCAAATGACTTATTGCCGGTGCGGCCATCATAGCTAACCGCATAACGAATTTGACGATCATTTAATTCCGCCAGGGCGGAGATAAATTCTTCATGAGATATTCTGGCGAAATACCGTGAATCTCTGTCACCGCACACCCCTTGATAGGGGGGATCCATATAGATAACATCTTCCTCATTGGCGTTAGATAGGACATCTTTGTAATCCAGTGAAGAAATAACCGACTTCCCCTTTAAAAGCCTCGATACTCCGAGGATGTTTTCCCTCATTGTTTTTGGTTGCGTTCCGAGACGTCTTTTATCGGGGCTTTGGTTAAAAAGGCCATCAGCGTTGTACCGTATTGCTCCTTTCACGCAACGTGCAAGCAAATAAAGAAATAATTTAGGATCCCTTGTGCGGTTGAAGTCCTCTCTAATGCGGTAGTAATGTTCCAGAGAATCGTCTTGTTGCTGGTTCCAGACAGCTTCATAGTGATCCGCAATCTCAATGGGGCGGTTTATTATAAGTCCGAGTAATTCAGTGAGAGGCTTGTTATAGTCGTTTATCCAGTAGCAGTGATCTCTACCTTTTGTTGCACATGCGATTGAAATAGCCGCTGACCCGGCGAAGGGTTCCACAAGCCTGGGGAATTTACTTGGAAAAAATCGAAGAATGGCGGACGCGAGCGCCCTTTTGCTTCCCTGGTATTGAATTGGATGGGGAATTCTCATATTAAGCGCTTAATTCCATTGCCGGATTATACAATTATTTTCGGAAAATTGTTGGGTGTAGGATATGAGCTTATCGGATGAGTGGCGGGGTAGAATCAACCGTATGAAGCGGTGGGTGTTCCTTATTGCCGTGGCATCTTTGTTCTCCTGCTCTCACCCCGCCTTGCCGCCGGACACGGTGGCGATAGGGATGGAAACCGACCCGGCGGCGCTCGATCCGCGCTACGCGGCGGACGCCGCATCCGTCAACGTGTGCAAACTCATCTACGCAGGGCTTTTCCGGCGCGACGCGAAGATGGAGATGCGCCCGTGGCTGGCCGAATCGGTGGCGCAAAAAAATCCGCTCACCTACCGCATCCGCATCAGGCCCGGTATCCGGTTCCATGACGGGCGTCCGCTTACATCCGCCGACGTGCGCTACACGATTGAATCCATCCTCTCAGGCAAACAGGGCGCATCGCCCGTCAAAAGCTCGCTGGGGGAAGTGGTGTCAGTGGAAACGCCCGATCCGCTTACCGTGGAAGTCCGGCTGAAAAAACCGTTCGCGCCGTTCATCCGCAATCTCACGTTCGGCATCGTGCCGGAGGGTTCCGGCGATCTCTCGGCGCATCCGGTGGGGGCGGGGCCGTTCCGCTTCGCCTCGCGCGAGCGGGGGAAAGAGTTGGCGCTGGCGCGGCATGAAGGGTATTTCCTAAAAAAGCCGTCGCTGGCGGGAGTGCTATTCAAGGTAGTGCCGGACGAAACAGTGCGCCTGCTGGAACTGAAAAAGGGGAACATCCACATCGTCACCAGTCCCATCACCCCGGCGGTTCTGCCGTGGCTCGAACAGCAGGAGGGGATAACGGTGATGAGAAAACCGGGGACGAACGTGGCCTACCTCGGATTTAACATGAAGGATAAATACCTAAGCGATGCGCGGGTGCGCCGCGCCATCGCGCATGCCATTGACCGCGAAGCCATCACCCGCCACTTGCTGAAAGGGCTGGCGGAAAAAACCGAAACGGTAATCGCCCCCGTCAATCCGTTCCACGAGCCGAACCTCGCGCCGCACGAATACGACCCGGCGCTCGCCATGCGCCTTTTGGACGAGGCGGGGCTGACCGCACGGGAGGGAAAGCCGCGCATGACGCTGGAATACAAAACCTCGAAGAATCAGCTTCGGCGGAAGATCGCCGAGGTCATCGCGGAATATCTGGGCAAGGTGGGCATCGCCGTGCGGATAAAGAGTTTCGAGTGGGGGGCGTTCTACGGCGACATCAAGACCGGCAACTTCCAGATGTTTTCGCTCACTTGGGTGGGGGTGGACGATCCCGACGTGATGCACTTCATGTTCCACTCCAAAAGCCTGCCGCCGGACGGCGCGAACCGGGGCGGCTACGCCAATCCGGCGCTGGACGCGTTATTGGCAAAGGGGCAAACGGAAGCGGACGTTGCAAAGCGCAAACGGATATATGGCGAGGCCCAGCGGATAGCCGCCGAGGATTTGCCCTATGTTACGCTGTGGACGCAGGTGAACGTGGCGGCGGTGGACCGCCGGGTGAAGGGGTTCGAGGTGTATCCGGACGAAAGTTTCGACGCGCTGGAAACGGCGTCGGTTCAAAACGGGGAGCGGTAGGTGCGGCGGTATTTGCTCAAAAGAGCGCTGGGGCTGGTGTTCCCGGTGTTTGGCGTGGTGACGCTCGTGTTCCTGATGATCCACCTTATTCCCGGCGATCCGGTGGAAACGATGATGGGTGAATCCGCGCGCGCGGCGGATAAACAGGAAATGCGCCACGCGCTGGGGCTGGACCGTCCATTGCCCGAACAATACGTCGCTTACATCGCCGGGCTGGCGCGGGGGGATATGGGCATCTCGCTCCGCACACACGAGCCGGTATTTTTGGAAATTGTTTCGCGCTGGCCCGCCACCATCTCGCTGGCGCTGGCGGCGCTGTTGATCGCGGCGGTTGTCGCCATTCCGATGGGAGTGTTAGCGGCGGCGCGGCGCGGCTCCGCGTTGGATAAGGGATCGTTGGTGATTTCATTGGTGGGCGTGGCAGTGCCGAACATCTGGCTGGGGCCGATGCTCATCATCGCTTTTTCCCTGTGGCTCGGCTGGTTCCCGGTTTCGGGGCGCGGCGAGCCGCTTTCCATCGTGCTCCCGGCGGTTACTTTGGGGGCGGGCATGGCGGCGCTTTTGGCGCGGCTCACGCGCTCGTCGGTGCTGGAGGCGGCGGGCGAAGAATACATGAAGGCGGCGCGCGCGCGCGGCCTTTCGGAGCGGCAGGTGTGGATGCGCCACGCGCTGGCCAACGCGCTTTTGCCGGTGGCGACGGTGATGGGGCTTCAGCTTGGCGCGCTCCTTTCTGGCGCGGTCATCACCGAGACCATTTTCGCGTGGCCCGGCGTGGGGCGATTGTTGATAGACGCGATCGAATCGCGTGATTATCCGCTGGTGCAGGGGTGCGTGCTGAATATCGCGCTGTGCTATGTGGCGGTGAATTTCGCGGTGGACGCGCTGTACGCCGTATTGGATCCCCGCATAAGGGTCGAGCGGTGATGCGGTTTGTGAAGGCGCATCCCGGCATGGCGGCGGGGTTGGCCATTCTTGGCCTGATGGCGCTGATGGCGGTCGCGGCACCGGTTTTCGCGCCGTATTCTCCGTATGCGCAAGACCTGTTGTACGCTCTGGAGCCGCCCTCCGCGGGGCATCCGATGGGGCGTGACCTTTTGGGGCGCGATGTGTTGAGCCGCGTGGTGTATGGAACGCGGATAAGTTTCACCGTCGGGTTTATTGTTATCGGGATGAACGCCCTTATCGGCGTGGCGGCGGGATGCGCGGCGGGAGCATACGGCGGGCGGGCCGATTTTTTTCTGATGCGCGTGACGGAAATGGCGCAGGCGTTCCCGGGGCTTTTGCTTGCCATCGCCATCATGGCGGCGCTGGGGCCGGGGTTCGGCAATCTTTTGCTGGCGCTATGCCTTACCGGGTGGACCGGTTTCGCGCGGCTGGCGCGCGCGCAGGTGCTTTCGTTGCGGGAACGGGAGTTCGTGGCCGCCGCGCTGGCGTGCGGTGCGGGAAAGGGGCGGCTTATTTTCATGCACTATTTGCCGAATGCCGCCGCGCCGCTTTTGGTGGAGGCCGCGTTCGGACTGGCGGCGGTGATAGTTGCGGAGGCGGGCCTAAGCTTTTTGGGACTGGGGGTACAGCCGCCGGAAGCAAGCTGGGGCGCGATGATAAACGAGGGGCGGGGATTTTTACTTTTCGCGCCGCACCTTGCCGTTTTTCCCGGCCTGTGCCTTTTTCTGCTGGTGCTGGCGGTAACGCTGGTGGGGGAAGAGCTCCGCGATATAGTGAAAAGGTAAGCGGAAAAAATCAGGGGCGCCGGCTGGGAACCGGCGCCCCAAGGGGATGGAAAGAGGTTAGAGGGTGACTTATAAGCCGCGCTTACCGCGCGGATATTTTCATCTCATGTATGGCGCGTCCTTGTAGCCGATCTTCCCGGCGGCTGAATCCCACTGCACGATCTTCGGCATACAGCGGTGGTCCGCCTGCGCCACGAAGCTGGTCTTGTTTGCCGAGAGGATCTTCACCGCGCCGATGTCGGCGAACGCGAAGGCCGCGCCCAGCGCCGTGGTATCGGCGGCGTAGATCCCGTTATTGGCGAAGTAGGCGTCTTGCGCCCTGGCGACATTTTGTACCGCCGTTTCCGCCTGCGCGGTGATGGCGGCGTTCGAGGTGCTCACATACCAGTCGTAACAGGCGTAGGTCAGGTAGACGTTCCACAACATCATCACCACGCCCGCGGCGATGATCGGGGCGGCGAACTTTTTCTTTTTGACTATCCGCACGATGCCCAAAAACACCATCACCGACGCCACAACGACGACGAAGAAGGCGTTGAATATCTCGATGCCGAGCAGGTTGTTCATCAGGAAGTTGTGCTCGGAGCAGTTGAGCATCTCCACCCCGAAGGCGGGCATGACGAACCACAGCGATTGGATGAGGTAGTACACCACCGGCGATTGCACGGTGGCGATGAACAGGGCGATCTCCAGCCCCGGCCATTTCGCGTCCAGCACGGGGTCATGCTTTACCGCGGCCTGGTGCGTGTCGTTTGTATGTAAATGCGTGTCAGCGTAGGTCGTTTGTGCCATTGTGCCGTATCCCTCCAATGTTGCCTATACGGATACAGAACCGGGAATGGCGTGAACGGTTCAGGAATTTTTTTAAGACAGCGCGGGTTGCGTGTAAGGTGTTGATTTGAGAATCGTTACGGCAGTTCCTCGAAAAGGCTCATCCTTCCTTGTTGCAGGCCGCTTTTGCATGAATCCCACAGTACCGGCTCTATCAGGCATTCGTGGGTGGCGCGGGACTGATAGCATTTCGCGTCCGCGGAAACGATCTCCACTTTCCCTTTCTCGGCGAATGTGAAATCGCCGCTTAATTCGGCGATGTTCGCGGCATACGCGCCATGTTGCGTCTGGTATTTTTTTTGCGCGCGCGCCATTGCCCGCAATCCGTCCTTGGCCCCCTCGTACACCACTTCCTTCGATGTGCCGTCGTACCAAATCCAAGTGTCGTACGCGAGTTTCATGTTCACCGGGGCCATGACCAATCCCATCACTATCGCGGTGATCGCCCACGGTTTTTTGGTGAACATGCGTACCGCGCCGTATCCGGTGGATACCATCGAAGGGATGACCGCCATCCCCGCCGCGCCGAGCAGGATGCCGTTGAAGGACGACAACCAGAAGTCCATTTCCGCGCACTGCGGAGTGGTGGAGCCGAACACCTTGAGGCCGACTTTCACGAGCAGAAGGAGCACCCAGAAAAAAGGGCCGGCCAAACAGACCACCGCCAGCGTGATGAGGAACATCGGCGGCTTGCCGCTCTGTGTCGTTCCGGCATCCGCCGCCGGGTTTTTATTCTCCCCCACGCCACTGCTTTTAACGCAAATC
>JACRGR010000080.1 GCA_016212275.1 Nitrospinota bacterium
GCAGTAATTCCTTTTATTGGTAGGTGCGATTTTAATCGCACCAGGTGCGAATGAATTCGCACCTACCCAAAAACAATCCCACTCTCCCAAAAAGTCTTTCCTTGCGTCCTCACTGTGACTCTGTGGTCAATGGAAAGTGCATATCCAGCTTGCGCGCGGGGAGTTCTCCCTTTATAAGTGATGCATGTTTTCAACGCTCACGTTCGTCACCGGCAATCCGGACAAACTGCGCGAGGCGCGCCAGATACTCGGCGTGGAGCTTGCCCAAGCCGACCTGCGCGGGCTGGAAGAGATTCAGGCCGTTGACGTGGAGGCCGCCATCCGGCACAAGGCGCACGAGGCCTACGCGCGGCTGAAAGCGCCTCTCATCGTGGAAGACACGGGGCTGGCGTTTATGGCGTGGAACGGACTGCCCGGCGCGCTGGTGAAATGGTTTTTGGAGACCGTGGGGAACAAGGGATTGCTGGCGATGCTTGCCGGTTTCACCGACCGGCGCGCGTTGGCGCAATGCTTCATCGCCTATCACGATGGGGCCGCTGTGACGGTGGTGAAAGGAGAGATCGCCGGAACGATAGCCGATGATGAGAGGGGAGAAGGGGGCTTCGGATGGGACCGGATATTCGTGCCCGATGGACACACGTGCACATTCGCCGAAATGACGGCGGAGGAAAAGAACGCCTGCTCGCACCGCCAGCGCGCGTTCGAGGCGTTGCGCGCTTACATCAACAAGCGGTAGCCGTTCGCGGAGGCCGCGGGCTGGCCGTCTTTCTTCTCGTCCTTTTTGCCGCACGATGCAAGGCAGATAACGGCTATGACCATTCCCAATGCAAAAAACCTCTTCATTTTCCCTCCCTGTCGTTCCGGCATTCTAATACATTCCGGCGCGGGAGGGGAACCCTTACCCTCCATTTAATTAGGCTGATAAATTGTGGTTGACAAAATCCGTAATTTCTCTATAATCCCCCTTTCAATCTGCTGAATGGGAAAAAGAAGATGAAAACGACGTATTTTGCACGAAAAGAAGACTTTAAGGACTCCGACCAGAAGTGGCACATCATTGACGCCGACGGCGTGGTGCTGGGGCGCTTGGCCACCCGCGTGGCGAACGTGCTCCGCGGAAAAGACAAGCCGACCTTCACCCCGCACATAGACACCGGCGCCCACGTTATCGTGGTGAACGCCGCGAAGGTGAAGATGACCGGCGGAAAACTGAACAGCAAGATATACTACCGCCACACCGGCTACATGGGGCACCTGCGGAGCGCCACGGCGGCCCAGATGCTCGCCAAGCACCCGGAGCGCGTCATAGAGATGGCGGTGTTCGGCATGTTGCCCGGCAATAAGATGCGCGACCATTACATGAAGAAAATGAAGGTGTACGCCGGGGCGGAACATCCGCACATCCCGCAGAAACCCGCGAAGATGGAGATCTGACGATTATGGCAAACGCTTCCACAGGTAAACGGATATATTCGACCGGCAGGCGCAAGACCGCCGGGGCGCGCGTGTGGCTCGGCGCCGGCACCGGCACTATCAAGGTGAACGGCAAAACGCTGGCCGACTACTTCAAGCGGCCTTCCTCCGAGATGATAGTGAAACAGCCGCTGGCGCTCACCCAGACCGGCGAGAAGATGGACATCACCGCCACCGTGCGCGGGAGCGGCCTTAGCTCGCAGGCCGGGGCGGTGCGCCACGGCATCGCGCGCGCGCTGGTGAAGCTGAACCCGGAACTCCGCAAGGTGCTCAAGCGGGGCGGACTGCTTACCCGCGATTCCCGCATGAAGGAACGCAAAAAGTACGGCCAAAAGGGCGCGCGCAAGAAGTTCCAGTTCTCCAAACGTTAATACCTGTTTTCGACGGCCGCCGGACCCCAAGTCCGGCGGCTTTTTTTATTTCCCCCCCGGATGTTCCCAGTGGGTACACACACTCCTGTGTGTACTTTGCCCCGAAGGGGTAATGATTCTTGCCCCTTTGCAGGCGCAACAACATGCGGGAGTGCGTGTTGCTACCATGCCCCCCATTAATTGGCTGGAAAAACCTCCCCCCATTTGCCATAATACGGACTATAAAATTTGATACCTCATCGGGCGCTATTGAAGAGGTTTTTCTCAATTAAGGGGGGATTATGGCTTGGGATGGGATTTACGACGCCGTTTTCATCGGTGGCGGCCCCGCGGGGCTGGCCGTCGCTTCCGAACTGTGCATGTCGCACAAGGTCTTGGTGGTGGAGCGGGAAGAAGCGGGCAAAACCAAGCGGAGCTGGTTCGTTCCCCCGTTCTGCATCAACGACGAGATAAAGCCGTTCACCTATGGCGGCGTGAAACGCTATCTGGCCGATACCTTCTCCGGCGCGAAGATCTCGTGGGACTGCAAGCTGTACGGCGCATATCCGTACATTGACGAAAAGAAGATACTGCCGTACTGGAAGGACAAGATCATGCGCCACGGCTCGATGGTGCTGAACAACTGCGAATTCCAGGACTACTTCCTCAATAACGGCATTGTGACCGTCCGCACCAGCAAGGGGGACGCGAAGGGCCGCTTGCTGGTGGACGCATCGGGGCACGATTCCAAGATCATCAAGAAAAACCATCTGGAGAATAAATCCTTCTACTGGTGGTCCATCTACGGGGCCATCGCCAAGCACAAGAACGGACTCGCGCCGACCTTGAAAGTGGGCGACTACATGCTGTGGCAAACGTTCCGCGATACCAACGCGCATGTGGACACCTCGCTGAGAGAGGGGCGGCCCGTGTTCGAGTACGAGATATTGACGGCGGACACCTCGTTCCCGCTCATCCTGTACCTACGCAAAGAAAAGATGGACAAGGATTACATGGACAAGGAGTTCATGCACATCCTGCGGCAAGAGGCCAGCACCGCGGCCTTCCACGATGTGGAGATAGACGAGTTGAAGTACGGGTGGTATCCCTCCGGCGGGCTTACCCAGCGGGTGGCGGCGGACCATGTGGCGTTCATCGGCGACGCGGGGTGCTGGACAACCCCGTGCGGCTGGGGGATGGGGTTCATCCTGAACAATTACCGCATCTACGCGAAGCATCTGGCCAATTCGATAAACAACAAAAGGTTCGATGCGGCCTCGCTGACCAATATCCCGGACCTGAAAGTGCATGACAAATACGAGATACTGTTCGACAAGCTGATGACCCACTTTTTGTCCAACGCCCCGGCGGAGATGCTGGACCAGTTCATCGGGTTCTTCAAGATCATAGATCCGATCATTTGCGAAAAGATATTCACCCTCACCGTGAGCCAGAAAGAGTGCCTGGACACGCTCAAGGTGTTTTTGAAGCACATCCCGGCGAAGGATCTGATAAAGGTGCTCCCGCGCGAGGACTACATCACGGTGATGGAGGAGGCGAAGTATTTTGTGGAGGACGCGGTGAAAGACAAGCTCCACGGCTTCCTGGATATTTTGAAGGGGGGCAAGCCGCACCCTGCGCTGGAGGACGGCTTCAGCTTCGATTGAGGGGGGCCCATCTATCTACCTGATGGAGGAGGTGTGTTGAGAGGCAAGAGAGTTGAGGTCTTGATTGCTGAATATAATGCAACTCTTGCGGAGTTTATTCATTATGATATTGGATGCCCCAATAGTAATAATCACAGCTTTGAGAAAATAGACCTAACTTCACTATTGGGAGTTGAGTTTGAAAAGGGACTGTCTCAATAACTGTGTAAGTGACCTTAAAATAAACTTTATGTTTAAGGAGGTGCTTACATGGACGGAACAAAGAACAAGGGTGGCCATCTAAAGGGAGCGGATGTTCAAGCCCGCATCAAAGAACTGATGCAAAAAACTCTTCAGGAAGCTTTGCAAGGGGAACTGGACGAGTTTTTAGCCCACGACAGAAACGAGCGCTCCCCCAATGGGAACACGCGCAACGGGTATTCGCCCAAGACGGTTTCCACCTCAAGCGGC
>JACRGR010000081.1 GCA_016212275.1 Nitrospinota bacterium
CGCCACATATTGGGCGCGCGCGAGGCTATCACTTCGCGCGTCAGCGCCTTTTTTATGCCGGGGTAGTCGTACACCACCTCCAGCGGCCCGAAGCAGAATTCGCACACATACTTCGGCTCGGTTTTATATTCCTTCCCGCACTCCCTGCACCGTAACCCGTTCACGTATCCCATCTATTCACGCTCCAATCGAGGCGTCGGCAAAAAAGACGACGATATTTTGGTTGCTCTCCATATCCGCGGCCACCTTCACCGCGGCGCACATGGCGGCGCCGGACGAAACCCCCGCGAAGATACCTTCCCTCAAGGTCAGCTTGTCCGCCATTTTCTGCGCGGCGTCCGAGCTTACCTGTATCACCCGGTCAATGATGTCCCTGTTCAGCAAAGGGGGGATTATACCAGCCCCGATGCCGCTGATAAGGTGCGCGCCCGGCTTGCCGCCGGAAAGCACCGGCGATTCGGCGGGCTCCACGGCGATTATTTGCACATTGGGGTTTTTGGATTTGAGCATCTCCCCCACGCCGGTGATGGTGCCGCCGGTGCCAACGCCCGCCACGAATGCGGCTATCTTGTTGTTTCCCAGTGATTTCATCAGTTCCCGCGCGGTGGTATTTCGGTGTATTTCCGCGTTCGACGGGTTATTGAAGTGGTCCGGGGTGTAGTAGTGCTGGTGCTTGGCGCACAGGTGCGCCACCCGCTCCTTGGCCCCCCTCATCCCTTCGTCCGGGGGGGTTAGCTCCACTTTCGCCCCAAGCTTTTTCAATGTTCCTCTCAGCCGATCGTTGTTCTGGTCGGGCAGAACGATGATGACATCGTATCCCCTCATTCGTCCGATAAGAGCCAGGCTCACGCCGGTATTGCCGCCGGAGGCCTCCACGATGACGCTTCCCTTTTTCAGCCGCCCGTTCTTTTCGGCGTCGCGGATGATGTTCAGCGCCACGCGGTCCTTCACGCTCATGCCGGGGTTGTGGAACTCCAGCTTGGCGTACAGGTTGGCGTGTTCGGAAACCGTTTTGATGTTCAGCAACGGAGTGTTGCCGATCAACTGATCCACCGATTCCCGATACAACCTGCTCATTACCAGTGGGAATGGTAAATTACCTTAATGTTTTTGTCAAGTTTTGCGTGGCGGTTAACAAACAATGAGGTACGGTTAATTTAAGTCCGCCGAATGAGGAGTTTATCCGCGGATGGGTGAATAGGGGGGATTTAACCACGGATAGACACGGATGAACGCGGATGAGGGAAGAGATGAACCACCGAGGCACAGAGAACACATAAGCGCATAGAGGGGAACAATCCGCAGATTTCGCCGATGGCGCAGATTGGGAATACTTCTGCGCTCAGGATGACGTGGTGTACCCGTCCCTCACGCGGAGTTGAGCTTCTTGGTGAGGAGCACGCTCGCGCCCCCCTTGCTGTAGCTGACGGTATCGAAATATTTCGAGGCCATGTAAATGCCCCGCCCGTTCGGCATTTCCAGCCGGTCCATCAGTTCCTGTTCCGGCATGGACAAATACTTGTGGAAGTTGAAGCCGTACCCGCTATCCGTGATGCAGATCGCCACCTCGTTGGTAAGCACCGAGAGGTCCACCTTTATTTTCGCCTGCGTGGCGGCTTCCTTCGTGACCAACTCCTCCAATAGCCTGCCTTCATTTATCAGCCGCGTTTTTTCCTCTTCGGTTATCTTCAGGTTGCCATGCTCGTGCGCGTTAAGCAAAAATTCGCGCAAAAAAGCGGCGAACCGCACGAACTCGGTGGACGGAATTTTGAGTTTGTTTTCCACCCAGCGGTTCACCCGGTTGATCTCGGCCAAGCGCGAAGGCACGGTGATGGAGCCGATGTTCCCCGCGTAGGGGTTCGCGTCGTCCTCGTAAAAGGTGTTCAGGCACCGCCTCTGCGCGCTGTTGCTCACGACGGTGATGAAGTTCTCTTCGTCTATCGGTTTCACCGCGTAATCCTGCACGCCAAAGTTCAAAAGCGCCAGCGCCAGTTTCGCGTCCACCAGGCCGGTGCATACCACGAACGGCAGGAACCGGTTCTCATAGTTGTATTTAGCCAATGCCGTGCCGTCGGCGTTCGGCATCCGCAGGTCGCTCACGATGATGTGCAGTCGCTCCCGTTCGGCGTCATACAGCCGGATGGCCTCCTCGCCATCGGCGGCCTGCACCACGCCGAACCCGTTTTTATCCAGCAGTTCGGCCAGGTATTGCCGGACGGGCTGTTCGTCCTCGGCGAGCAGTACGGTTGTCCTGGTTGTTTCCATTCGGGTTCTCAATGCGGTGGTTAAGTGGGAGTAGTGCCGGCCAGGTTGGTTATGGCGCGCAAAAGTTCTTCCTTTTCGTACGGTTTCAGGACGACCTGGCACCGGTGCAGGGAGCAGAACCTCTCGGCCCTGCCGTCAATGTGTCCGGTGGCGAACATCAGTTTCCGCAGTTCACCGGGCCGGTGTCGCGAAATCCACTCGCCCAGCTGGATGCCGTCCATGTTCGGCATGTTGCAGTTTGAAAGTATCACGTCGTAGTCCGCCTTTTCCAGCAGGCGCATCGCCTCCGCGCCGTCGCGCGCCTCCTCCACGATCATTCCCTCCGCGATCAATACGCTCCCGATCCATTGCCGTATCGCTTCTTCGTCCTCGGCGAACAGGACGCGGAGTCCACTCAGACCCTGGCGGGAAGCGGGCGGCGCGGGCACCGCTTGTTCACGCGGCGCGGCGGCGATCCGCGCGATGACCGCCAGCAGGTCTTCCTTTTCAAACGGCTTTAGCAGGTAGCCGCACCCGAAGCGGGAGCAGAATTCCTCAACCCGGCCGTCAATGTGGCCGGTGGTCAGCACGAATTTCCCGGTGTACTGCGGCCGCGCGCGCTTGAGCCATTCGCCGAACTCGAAGCCGTCCATGTTCGGCATTTTCACGTTTGAAAGGATCATGTCGTAATCGCTCTCGTCCAGCAGGCGCACCGCTTCTTCGCCGTCGCGCGCGAACTGCACGAACACCCCTTCGGCGAACAGGATGCTGGCGAGCCACTGCCGTATGGCTTCTTCGTCCTCGGCGTACAGGATGCGCAGGCCGCGCAGGTTTTCCACCGGGGCGGGACCCGCGGGCGGAAGTTCCGCCTGTTGGGGCGCCGCGGCGGGGAACGTGACCACGAAGCGCACACCGGCCGTCCCCAGGTTTTCAGCCCATACCTTTCCGCCGTTCTCCGCGATGATGCCGCGGGAGATGTACAGCCCCAGCCCGGTGCCGCCCGGCCCTTTGGACGACATGAACGGCTCGAATATCTTATCCAGCATGTTTTCCGGGATCGGGGGGCCGGTGTTCTCGAAGAATACGGTGGCGGTGTTGCCCGTCAGCCCGGTGATGATGGTCAGCGTGCCGCCGCCGTGCGCCTCTTTCATCGCGCTGGTGGCGTTCATGATGATGTTCACGAACACCTGTTGTACTTGCGCGCCGTCCACCAGGACATGGGGGGACGGCTCGCGGTATTGGCGGACGAGCCGCACTTTTTCGCCGGAGAGGCTGTAGGCGTTGAGCGCCACCATCTCCTCCACGAGGCCGTTGAGGTTTGCGGTGACTTTGTGCGGTTTTTGCGGTTTGGAGAACTTGAGAAGGTTTTTGACGATGTTCGCGGCGCGGCCCGCCTGGGTGGTGAGGATGCCGAGTTTTTCGTGCATGGCGGGAGACACCCCTTCTTCTTTTTGCAGGAGCCGCGAGAACCCGATGATGGAAGTGAGCGGGTTGTTCAGCTCGTGAGCCACGCCGGAGACGAACGTGCCGATGGCGGAGAGTTTTTCGCTGTGGAGCAGTTGTTGCCGCAATAGTTTTTCTTCGGTCACGGCGCGCTTGATGCCGACGAAATGGGTGATCTTGCCGTGATCGCCGTAGATGGGGGAGATGGTCATTTCCTCTTCGTACAGGTCGCCGTTTTTCCGCTTGTTGACCATTTCGCCGTGCCAGGTCTTTCCCGCTTTTATGTCCGTCCACAGCTTGCGGTAGAACTCCAGCCCGTGCCGGCCGGATTTGAAGAGGCGGGGACTTTCGCCCACGAGTTCCACCCAGGAGTAGCCGGAGGTCTTTTCGATTGCGGGGTTGACGTATTCGATGATCCCCTCGGCGTTCGTGATGATCATCCCTTCGGCGGCCTGCTCGATGGCGTTTTTCAGGTTGCGCAGGGTTTCTTCGGACTGCTTGCGCTCCGTGGTGTCGCGGAATATCCCCTGCGCTATCTTTTGGCCGGAAAGCTCGATGAGGCTGGCGGTCATCTCCACGGGGATCTTCGTTCCGTCTTTGCGGAGTATCTCGGAATCGGGCACGCGCAGGTAGCCGGTATCCAGCACGATCTTGAAATTGAACACCGATTGGTCGCGGTATCCGGCGGGGCGGATGTCGGTGAAATGCAGGCGGATCATTTCCTCCCTTGTGTAGCCGAACAGGTCGAGCGCGCGTTTGTTCGCCTCGAACAGGCGCCCTTCCGGCGTGGCGAGCAGTATCGCGTCGCTGGCGTTATCCATCAGGGCGCGGTATTTCTCCTCGCTGTCGCGCAATCCCTTTTCCGCCGTTTTGCGCATCTGTATCTCTTCCTGCAGTTCGCGGTTGGCGCGGATGAATTCGGCGGTGCGCTCGGCCACGCGGGTTTCCAGCGTGGCGCGGTATTCATCCAGCGCCGTTTCCAGGTTTTTTCGCAGGTCGGTATCCACTATCATCCCGATCCATTCCCGCACCGCGCCTTCGCCGTTCTTTACCGGCACCGCGTGAAGGTGGGTGTGATGGTACCGTTCGCTCGGTTGGTGCCATATCCGCGCTTCCAGTTCGTATTCGCCCTGTTTCGCCACCGCTTCGGCCCACCGCTCTTTTGCCCGCGCGCGGTCTTCGGGGTGGATCATTTCAGCCCAGCCCAAGTCCTTGTGTTTTTCCCACGGCTGGCCGGTGTAGGCGGTCCATGAAGGTTGCGGGTCCACGGAACGTCCGTCGCCGGAGGAGGTCCAGACCACCGAGGCGGCGGCGGTCACCAGCGAGCGGTATCGTTGTTCGCCGAAATGCAGGGCCGTTTCCGTCCGCATCTGGTGGAACATGAGGTACGCCGCGATGAAGATGGCAAGTTCCGATATGGACCGGTTCGTTAAAGCGACCCACGGTATTTCGGTATGGCTGTGGAACGGCACTGCGAGGATTACAAGAACCATGCAGGCGGCGGCGGTCAACACCAAGTGGCGGCAGTTCCCCGTTCGGCAGACCAGCATGACCGGGATGACGTACAAAATGCCGTCGGCGACGCCGAGCGGGGTAGTCAGGTCGAGAATGAACACTAATACTATGAGGATAAGAATGGGGAGCATTTTTTTCATGCGGAATCCTCGCTTGCTCCTAATTCTACCAGTTTTCCCCCCTGAATTGGGGTCAGGTAGTGGCTCAGTTTGAAAATAATTCCATCTAGAGCATTTTAATTTATCTTGGATGCGCCGCAGTGTCATTCTGAGCGAAGCGAAGAATCTCAATGGTGAGATTCTTCAGTCGCTAACGCTCCTTCAGAATGACAGGGTGCTGTATCAATATTAAGTTGAAGTGCTTTAAAACCCCGCCCCCCCTCAGGATTGAACGCGGGCGGCTACAGTATCCCGCGCTTCTTCGCGAAGAACACCGCTTCCTGCTTGTTCCGCGCGTGAAGCTTTGAAAATATCCGTTTGACGTGCGAGTTGACCGTATGCACGCTCAGCTCAACCTCTCCGGCGATCTCCTTATACGTCCGGCCCATTTCGATCTTCCGCAATATCTCCACTTCGCGCGCCGTGAGCTGAAAGGCCGCATCGGCCACTTCCCCCTGCATGTTCATGATGATCATCCGCGCTATCTTGGGCGTGATGCGCGAGCCGCCCTCCGCCGTGTCGAAAATGGCGTTCACCAGTTCTTCGTCGGTCGAGGACTTTAACAGATACCCGCTCGCCCCCGCCTTTATCGCCTCGAAAACGGTGGATGGGTCTTCATGCACCGTCAAGGCGATGATGTCGAGGGAAGGGAGTTTTTCGCTCGCGCGGCGGATAAGTTCGAGGCCGGACATTCCCGGCATCCCTATGTCCGAAAGCAAAATGTCCGGCGCCACATCGCCCAGCGCGTCCAACGCCGCTTGCGGATCGGTGTATGCCCCCGCCACGGTCAGTCGCTGGCTGGCCTCGAAAGTGGCCTTCAATTGCTCTATTTGAAGCGTGTCGTCTTCCACCAGCATGAGGCGTAAGGTTTTCATTTCACGATTAAATTGGCATATTTCCAATGGCCTGTCCACCCTAAACGGTCCGTTCACCTATTTTAGCGGCTGTCCCCCCTCCCCCCTTTTGCCACATAATTTGGTTTTCGCATTTACCCCCAAAAGGAAAAGTGAACGAATGATGAACCAACGGCCGATGGTGCTGATAGTGGACGACGATGGGATGATAAGAACTCTCTTACAGCACCTGCTGGAGCGGGAAGGGGTTGAAACCCGGATGGCGCGGGATGGGCACGAGGCGCTTCAGCTCATTTCGGAACGGAAGCCCGACCTGGTGCTGACCGACCTGGTGATGCCGGGGATGGACGGCTTTTGCCTTATCGGGACCTTGCGCCGACAGGACCATTTCAAAAAAATGCCGATCCTCGCCATCTCCTCGATGGACGGTCCGGATCACGCCGATAGGGCGCTTTCGCTGGGGGCGAACGGCTTTGTGCTGAAAACGGAACTCAAAAAAAATATGCCGGGCCAGGTGCGGCGCCTGCTGACGGGGCGCGCAAGCCACGGCAATGAACAACCGCAAACTTTCGCATCCGATGGAAGGGCCGAATCAAAATCCGCGCAATAGGCGGATTCTTTTATTGCCCCCGCTCCGTGTTTCCTTTGCGCCAAAAAGGGACGCGGGCGGCGGGCAATTAAATAAGCCCTCCGGCGGTCAGGCTTTTTCAAGGACCGTCACAAGGTCTTCAATATCCTCCAACTTTTCATCCACTATCGCCTTACAGCTCCGCAGGCGCTCGACGGCAAATATTTGGAACGGTTTACGCAAACGGATTGAATGTTGACAAAGATGTTATAGTTTTTGGTACACATGGGTCGTATGGAAAATGCCGCGTAAATCGCTTTTTGCCGCCTTTTTACTTTTGCTCAGCCTTGCATGTCCGGACGCGGTGTTTGCCGCGCAAAAACTTCTCATAACGGACTCCCTCGATTACACGCCACTCGGCCATTATTTCGACCTGCTTGAGGATCCCGGCGGCAAACTTGGCGTGGCCGAAGTGGCCGGAGGGGACATGGAGGACAAGTTCACCCCCGGAAAAAGCGACATATACAGCATGGGCTTCACCACCTCCGTGTACTGGTTGCGGATGGACATTGAGAACGGCGCCAATGAAACGAAAGATGCCGTCATAGAAATGCCGGTGGCATGGTTCGACAACCTGAAAATGTTCCTGCCCGCCGCCGGGGGAGGCTACCACATCTTGCAATCGGGCGACCGGATTCCGTTTTACCAACGAAGTTTTCCGCACCGCGACCATCTCTTCCGCTTTACCATGCGGCCCGGGGAGCGGCAGACCATTTACATAAGGGCCGAGGCGGAGGACGCCATGGTGCTCCCGTTCTATTTTTGGACGGCGGAAGCCTACCACCGGCACGACGGCAGAATAAACATGGTGTTCGGCACGCTGTACGGAATGCTGGTGGCACTGATGGTCTATAACCTTTTCGTTTACTACTCGGTGAAAGACAAAAGCTACCTGTACTACGTTCTGTATATATTCGGCTGGTTGATATTCCTTTTTTCCACGAACGGTAGCGCGTTCGAAATGCTATGGCCAAACATGCCATATTGGGGAAACAGGGCGCCGCTTTTTGGCGCGGTCGTGGCGAACCTGTTCGCCGGTCTGTTTACACGGGAGTTCCTCAACATCCGCCAAACCATCCCCAAATACGATAGGGCAGTCAAGGCCGGGATCGGGTTTTGCATTTTCATGGTCCCTTTTTCGGTCTTATGGCCCGCCTACCGCCACACCGACATGCTTGGCACCACCACGCTCACCATGATATTCGGACCCGTGCTGTTTGCCGGGGCGATTCTGTGCTACCGGAAAGGGGTGCGGCAGGCCAGGTTTTACCTGCTGGCCTGGCTGTTCCCCATGCTCGCCATGATGATATTCGGCCTCGGTTGTTTCAATATCCTGCCGTTCAATTTCCTTACCACCCACGCGATAGACTTTGGCGCCTCGCTCGAAGCGCTCCTGCTGTCGCTGGCGCTGGCGGACAAGATAAGCATCATGCGCGAAGAAAATGAAATGGCGGAAGAGAGGGTCAGGGAAACGCTCCGCCGCGCGAACGAGGAACTGGAAGGAAAGGTACTGGAGCGCACCGCATTGCTCACCGTGGCCAAAGAAACCGCCGAAAAGGCCACGCGGATGAAAGACCAGTTCGTTTCGCTGGTATCGCACGATCTAAGGGGACCCATAAGCTCGATAAAAGGCCTGATGTCCCTTTCACTGAATGAAGGGCGCTCGGCCGGGGAATTGCGCGAATTGGCCTTTAAGTGCCACCGTGCCAGCGGCGCATTGATTGAAATGATAGAAAAATTGCTGGATATCAGCCGCCTTCAGACGGGTTCTATAACGCTTAAAAAAAACTTCTTCGATGCCGCGCTGACGGTACGCGACATTTTGGAACGAGTCGGCCAGCTTGTGGAATCAAAAGGAATCCGGCTCATTGATGAAATGCCCGAAGGACGCGCGCTGTACGCCGATAAAACCCTGTTCGGCGAGGTAGTGTTAAACCTCCTCACAAACGCCATCAAGTTCACCCCCAAGGGCGGTTCGATCACCATCGGCATGCCGGAGGAAACGGCGATCGCCGTGACGGATACGGGCGGCGGCATACCGGAAAAAATGAGGGCGGATATTTTCAGGCATGAAGTGAAAACATCCATGCAAGGCACCGAGGGAGAAAAAGGGACCGGACTCGGTCTC
>JACRGR010000011.1 GCA_016212275.1 Nitrospinota bacterium
ACTGGCGCGCTATGGACTACAAAGACACGCTCAATCTGCCGAAGACCGATTTCCCGATGAAGGCGGGACTCCAAACGATGGAGCCGCGCATCCTCGAACAGTGGAAAGGCCTCTACGAAAAACTGCGCGCCACCCGCAAAGGCGCGCCGAAATACATCCTGCACGACGGTCCCCCCTACGCCAATGGCGACATCCACATGGGGCACGCGCTCAACAAGGTGCTGAAGGACATGATCGTGAAGATCAAGACCATGCAGGGGTTCGACGCGCCGTATGTGCCGGGGTGGGACTGCCACGGCCTGCCTATCGAGCATCAGGTGGACAAGAAACTCGGCAAGAAAAAAGGCGAGATCACCAAGCAGGAAAAGCGGAAGCTCTGCCGGGACTACGCGGCGGAGTTCATTGACCGCCAGCGGGAATCGTTCAAACGGCTGGGGATTTTTGGCGATTGGCAACACCCGTACCTGACGATGGATTACCGCTACGAGGCGGACACCGTGCGCGAACTGGCGAAGTTCATGGACAGCGGCTCGCTCTATCAGGGCTTGAAACCGGTCCACTGGTGCACCTCGTGCAGAACCGCGCTGGCCGAGGCGGAAGTGGAATACAAGGACCACACCTCTCCCTCCGTGTTCGTGAAGTTCACGCTGGAAAGCGGCGAGGCGCAAAAGCTGGGCCTGCCCGCCGACGGCGAGACCGCGATACTCATCTGGACCACCACGCCGTGGACCATTCCCGCCAACCGCGCCGTGTGCGTTCACCCGGAGTTCGATTACTCGGCGGTGAAGTTCAACGGCAACCTGCTCATTATCGCCACCGAGCTTGCGGGCAAAGTCCTGCCGCTCCTGGGCGTACACGAGATACACGAGGCCAAGCGGCTGAAAGGCTCCGCGCTTGAAGGGGTCAAAACAAAACATCCTCTATATGGGCACGTCTCGCCGGTCATACTCGGCACGCACGTCACGCTGGATGCCGGCACGGGCGCCGTTCACACCGCGCCGGGGCATGGGCAGGAGGACTACATCGTCGGCCAGAAATACGGGTTGGAAGTGTTCAACCCGGTGCGGGACGACGGGAAATTCGTGGACGACCTCGGCTTCTTCGGCGGCAAGAAGGTGCCGCTGGTGAATCCGGAGGTCATCGAAAAGCTGAAGGAGCTTGGCGCGCTCCTGCACTCCGAGAATGTGGGGCACTCGTACCCGCACTGCTGGCGGTGCAAGAACCCGGTAATCTTCCGCGCCACGGCGCAGTGGTTCATCGGCATGGAAACGAACGGCCTGCGCGAAAAGGCGCTGGCGGAAATCAACGGCGTGAAGTGGGTTCCTTCGTGGGGCAAGGAGCGCATCTACGGCATGGTGGCGAACCGGCCCGACTGGTGCATCAGCCGGCAGAGGGCGTGGGGCGTGCCGATAACGGTGCTCACCTGCGAAAAATGCCAAACGCCGCTCATCGACGGCGACGTGGCCCGCAAAGCGGCGGACGAAATGGAAAAGCATGGCGCGGGAGTGTGGTTCGACAAAGAGGCGAAGGAATTTTCGCTCGGCAAAAAATGCGCCTCGTGCGGCGCGGATGAATGGAAAAAGGAACAGGATATCCTCGACGTGTGGTTCGATTCCGGCGTGTCCCACTCGGCGGTCCTGCGCCGGTGGACGGATCTGCAATGGCCCGCCGACCTGTACTTGGAAGGGAGTGACCAGCACCGCGGCTGGTTCCAAAGCTCACTATTGGCGGCGGTGGGGAACGACGGCAAAGCGCCGTACCGCTCGGTGCTCACCCACGGGTATGTGGTGGACGCGCAGGGGAAAGCGATGTCCAAATCGCAGGGGAACGTCATCAGCCCCGAAGACGTGGTGAAAAATTACGGCGCCGAGATCGTGCGGCTGTGGGTCTCTTCGGAAAACTACACCGAGGAGATGCGTATTTCCGACGAGATACTTAAGAGGCTTTCCGAGGCGTACCGGAAGATCCGCAACACGTTCCGCTTCATGCTCGGCAACCTGTACGATTTCGATCCCGCGAAGGACCGCGTACCGTTCGCCCAAATGCCGGAACTGGACCGCTTCATTCTTGACCGCGCCGCGATCATGCAAAAGACGGTGCTTGCGGCGTTCGAGCGGCACGAATACCACGTTTTTTACCACTCCCTGCACACATTCTGCGTGGTGGACCTGAGCGCGTTCTACCTCGACATCGTGAAAGACCGGCTGTACACCTTCCCGGCGCGCTCGGCGGGAAGGCGCGCCGCGCAGACCGTATTGTACGACCTGACGCAAATGATGGTGCGCTTGATGGCTCCCGTCTTGAGCTTCACCGCCGACGAAGTGTGGGCCGCCGTTCCCGGCGTTCCGGCTGGCTCGTCGGTGCACGAGCAGACATTCGCCGACGTGACCGGGTTCGGCATTCCGGACGACATGCGCCAGCGATGGGAGACCTTGTGGGACATCCGGAAGTCTGCGCTGAAGGTGCTGGAAGACAAACGGCGCGACAAGGAGATCGGCCATTCGCTGGATGCGAAGCTGGTCATCACCGCGTCCGGCGCGCAGTTCGCTCTCCTTTCGCAATACAAGGGGGAACTGCCGTTTCTCTTTATCGTGTCGCAGGTTGAGTTGAAGGAAAAGGGCACGGGCGAAATCGAAATTGCCGTGGCGAAGGCGGACGGCCAAAAGTGCGAACGGTGCTGGAACTACTCGGCGGATGTGGGGAAAAATGCCGAACACCCGCAGGCGTGCGGACGGTGCGCGGAGCATCTTGCGGCATCCGCCTGATAATGTATTTAAGGACGGGACGCGGTGTATCAGCATAAAAATTTTGGAATTGAATTGCTCCTGACGGAGCAACGCGGACAAGAGTTTCCGCGCCACCAAAGCATTTGTTTCCTCGGTGGGACGGACACTCCTGTCCGTCTTGTCCCGAAGGGACAATTTAATTGTTTCCGGGTTTTGTAGGCCGAAGTGATTCGATACCGGAAATATTTGCCGCTCGCTATTGGCGTTGTGGTCATCCTCATTCTTGACCAGATCACGAAGTACTACATCCGCCAGGGCATACCGGCGTACGCTTCGGTGCCGGTCATTGACGGATTCCTGTCCCTCACGCATTTGCAAAACTCCGGGGCGGCGTTCAGCTTTTTGTCCGATGTCCGAAGCCCGTGGGTCGGCAGGGTGTTCGCCCTGCTCTCCGTGTTCGCCATCGGGATCATCGTGTACCTGTACCGCGAAACGGCGGAAACCGCCACCATGCTTAAAGTTGCGCTCATCCTTATATTGGGCGGCGCGGCGGGGAACCTTATAGACCGTCTGACCATCGGCACCGTGACCGACTTCGTGGATATGTACCTCGGCGCGCACCACTGGCCCGCGTACAACGTGGCCGATTCGTGCATCAGCATCGGCGCGGTACTGGCGGGCATCTGGTGGGCCTTTTTTGAAAAACCCGCAGAGAAATAGACGCCTTCCCGCTTCCGTTCCTCCTCTTTTTTTCATAAAAAAAGCCTAATCCCTTTTTTTCAAAACTCCGATAAGAGTTCAAACGTAAGGATATGGGGTGAATTGATATGGATAAGAATGCGGGTAGGGTTTCCCAAACGGGAATCCGGTTTGACCTGGTACGCAAGTTCCGGAAGCAGATTCGGGAACAGACGTATGTGGTGAAATCGGACGAGATAGCCTCCAAGATGGCCCAGGAGCTATTCGTATCCAGCCCGGTGTTTAAAGGGCCGCAGTTGAGGTTGAGAAAATGAAAACGGTATCTTTGGTCGTGCTCTCGGCGGTCATCACCGCCGCGGAAAAAGGAAAGTACTATGTCGCCGCGTTCGACGAAACCGCGGCGGTCCGCTACATTGACGAAAATTTCCGCGTGTTGGTGTTCTCGCTGGGCGCGATACTGGCCGCCGAGTGGGTGGTGGTTGGCCTGCTCTCGATAACCGGCTGACACGCAATTAGCGGTTTGGTGCCGTTTGCGCCGCGCGACCACCATTTTACCATCAACAAAAATTAATTTACTCCTCCCCTTTTTATGTTACGATTCGTTGCATGAAAGAATCGGGGTTCGGCGAATACCTGGTCAATAAGGGTCTCATCACGAGGGAGCAACTCAACAAATCCCTTATCCACCAAAACAAATCGCGCCTGCTGGGCGAGATAGCGGTGGAGGAACATTACCTCACGGCCCGCGATCTTTCCGAAGTGATCATGTACATGGAGAGCCGCCCCGGCGTGATGCTGGGCGAGGCGGCGATTTCGCTCGGCTATCTGACCGCGCCGCAACTGCGCTACCTGCTGGACGTGCGTACCCGGCGGAAGATCCCCATCGGCCAACTGCTCGTGAAGAGCGGGTATCTCACCGAGGAGGCGCTCAACCGCGAGATCGTGGGGTACGATTCGAAACGCAGGCGGGTACACCGGATACTGGTGTGCGAGTCCACCAAAACGGTTTCCCGGCTTTTGAAGATGATGCTCACCAAGTATGGTTTCGAGGTGCTGGAGGCGAAAAACGGCGCCGAGGCGCTGGAGGTGGCGCGGCGCGAACTGCCGGAGGTGCTGATCACCAGCAACGTGCTGGGGGACATGGAAGGGTACGAACTGTGCCACACGCTGATGAGCGAAACCCGAACCGCGGGCATCCGCTCGATATTGCTTTCCTCCAACGTCACGGGCGAGGAGATGGAGAAGGCGTTCGAGGCGGGGGCGAACCACTTTTTGAGCAAGCCGATAAAAGAAGGCGAACTGGTGAACATCCTGTACCTGATGGAGCGGGAAGAAGAGGAGCGGCGGCCCGAACGGATACTCATCGTGGACGACAGCGCCGGCGCGCGTATGGTGATACAGCAGGAGCTTGCCCCGTTTTGGGAAAACCTGCACATCGCCAAGAACGGGTCCGAGGCGATACAGATAGCGAAAAAGATCAGGCCGGACATCATCACCATGGACGTTGAGATGCCGGTGATGGGCGGGCTGGAAGCCTGTAAAAAGCTGAAGGAAGACCCCGCCACGGAGGACATCCCGGTGGTGTTCATCACCGCGAACGACACGACGGAACTGCGGGAACAGGGGTTCGAGGCGGGCGGCGCGGAGTATTTCACAAAACCGTTCCGGCCCCGTCAACTGGCGGACTTCATCGCGATCCTCATCGAGTCGAAGAACATCCGCCGGAAAGAAAGGATATTGGTGGTGGAGGACAGCCGCACCACCCGCCATGTGCTCAAATATTTCTTCCTGAAGAACGGCTACAACGTGGAAACCGCCCAAAACGGGCTGGAGGCGCTGGACATGATCCCTAAAGTCCGGCCCGACCTCATTATCACCGACGGCCACATGCCGAAGATGGACGGTTTCACGCTGGCGCGGAAATTAAAAAGCATGGACGAATGGCGGCGCCTGCCCGTCATCATGCTCACCTCGCTCGGCGGCAAGGCGGATGTGCTCAAGGGGTTCGGCGCGGGCGCGTCCGATTACATCCTCAAGCCGTTCGACGAATCGGAACTCATCGCGCGGGTGGACACGCACCTGAAGAACAAGGCTTTGCTGGAACAGCTGGAAACGGAAAAGGAAAAACTCCGGGTGGCGAACGAGGAAAAAGACCGCTTTTTGGGCATCGCCGCGCACGACCTGCGCAATCCGCTCGGCTCCATCATCGGTTACTCGTCCATCCTGGCGGACGATACGGTGGACGATGACACGCGGAAACAGTTCGCCGCCATCATAAAGGATGTGAGCGAAGGGATGCTCCACCTTCTCGAAGACCTGCTGGATATCACGAAGATAGAGAGCGGCACCGTGGCGCTGGACGCCGCGCCGTGGCAGATCGCGGATACGGTGCGGCGCCGCGTGGCGCTGGCGGAAATCCCGGCGGAACGGAAAAACATCACCATCCATGAATCATATCCGCCGGACATCACCCTGCATTTCGACCTGCACAAGATATGGCAGGTGATAGACAACCTTCTGACCAATGCCGTGAAGTTCACCAAGCCGGGCAAGAACGTCTTTGTGTCCGTGCAGGAAAACGGCGTGGGAGTGAAAGTGGAAGTGCGCGACGAGGGGGTGGGAATCCCCGAACCGGAACAGAAACTGCTCTTCACGCCATTCAGCAAGCTGAGCGTCGTGCCCACGGGAGGCGAGAAGAGCACCGGATTGGGGCTTTCCATCGTTTCGCGCATCGTGAAAGCCCACGGGGGCGAGATTGGCGTCCACAGCGTTCCCGGGGTGGGGAGCACCTTCCACTTCACATTGCCGAAAACGGCTTCATAACCCCGCCCTTTACCGGTGGCGGGCGGACTGCGCCGTGGCCAGCCTGTCGCACCGTTCGTTCTCGGCGTGCCCCGCGTGGCCCCGTATCCACCGCCATTTGATGGTGTGCGTTTTTGATAGTGCGTTCAACGCTTCCCAGTGCTGGCGGTTCTTCACCGGTTGCTTGCTCGCCGTCTTCCATCCGTTCCGTATCCAGCCGGGCATCCATTCCGTCATTCCCTTCACCACATACTGTGAATCGGTGGTCACCGTCACCGCGCTCGGCTCCGTCAGCGATCTCAGCCCCTCGATAACGCCGGTCAACTCCATCTCGTTATTGGTGGTCTGCTTCTTTCCGCCGGAAAGTTCCGCTTCCGTGCCGTCGCACCGCACGATGGAACCCCATCCGCCGGGACCGGGATTGCCAATGCAACTCCCGTCGGAAAATATCTCCACTTGCTTCATGCCGCCCCCCGGAGAACTGTTTTGGGGTGAACTTTCTGAAGAAAGATTCCCCCCAATCCCCCCTCCAAGACTTTTTTGTTCCCGCAAGCATCCCCCCATGCAATGGGAGAGAGCTTGCGGGAATCGAAAGTTTTTCGAGGGAGCTTGAGGGAACCGTTTTTCAAAAAGGTTCCCTCAAGATATTTCCCCGGGAGGAGGTTAGAAATCAAAGTGGGCTTGCCAAGTCATCACGTTGGCGCGGGCGATGGCTTCTTCGTTGTACCGCACATAGCCGATGACAAGCGTGGCCTTTTCCGAGAACGACCAGCCGATGCCGAACGTCACCGCGCCGTAGATGCTCCTGCCCGCCATGTAATCGATGCCGAACCACAGCTTTTCGTTCACCTCCGGCATGCGCCGGTCGAAACCGAACAAAAGCCCGTGGTTATCGGAAGCGCCGCGCACGTCTTTGAGCATATCGGCGTTCCCGGTGTAATAGCCCACGGTGAACCTGCCGAGGAACGAAATGGTCTTCGACGCTTCGCCATACACGATGTTGTAGTCGTTTTTCAATTTATCCGTTCCCACGTCATACGCGCCGACGGCGAGGATTGGCCCCCACTGGCCGAACGCCGCTTCGGTGGTGGCCGCTTTGGCGTTGAACGAAATCGGGTAGTCGGTGGGCTCGCGCACGTCTATCCCCCCCTCTATCTGGAAAGTTTCCATGTCCAAAAACCCGGCGGTCAGGCCGAAGGTGGTGGCGTCGGCGTGACCGCCGATGGCCTGCTGGCGGAACATGGTGGTGTTGTTTTCAATGTTCAGGTGGAAGGTGCCGTAGGGCTGTACGTCGGTGGCGGGTATCCGCATCAGTTTCGAGGGCGTGGCCCACGCGGAACCGGATAATAAAAGAAGGGAGAGAAATCCCACAGAAATCGTTTTATTCATTGTTACCCCAAAAAACAGTTATTGCCGAAGGAAGTTGGCGGCAACGTATTATTTAACAGTAAGTTAAATCGCCACCTTTTTAAGTGAAATACATCTCTCATATTTTAATATGTTGTATTTTATTTTATTGGAATTGAAAGGTCAATTGAAAAATTGGGTATTTTCGGAGTCTTTTGCCGCATTAGGGATTATGCTGAGTGAATTATGGGGAAAGGATGCGTCGGCGGTTGCACCCCTTCCCCATCGCGGGTCACTCGTATGCGAGCGCCTCGCGCACCGGGATTCGCATCGCTTTCCAGGCGGGGTAGACGGTAGCCAACACCGAACCGGCAAGCACGATGCCTATCCACCCCGCAATTGCGGCGGTCGAGACGGCAAAGGGGAGAGGGATGCGGAACGCCATGTTTCCGATGAGCCGGCCCATGCCGATGGAGAGCGGCAGGGATAGAATGAGGGCAATGGGGATGCTTACCACCCCTATGGTCACGCCTTCCGCGATAAGCAACCGGAAGATGGCGCCCGGTGTCGCGCCCACGGCGCGCATAACGCCCAGTTCGCGGGTGCGCTCCATGATGTTCATGCTTAATGTTGACATCAACCCTATCGCTCCGACAACGCCCATAAGCATTGCCATCGCCAGGAGGAGGGACACTAAAATGGCCATGTGTTCCGCCACCGCGTTACGCAGTATATTCGTTGGGGTGATCACCTTGACCGGCGCATGTTCCCGGTAAAGCAGGTCCTCGATCCCCCGTACCGTGGCGGAAAATATGGAAGGTTCCCTGCTGGTGAACGCGACGCGGAGCATATTCGCCTTCCCCCCGGCGCCGGACATGCGGTCAAAGGCGGCGCTGGAAACATACGCTTCCGCCGCCGAGCCGATATTCTCCACAATTCCCGCCACGCGCCATTGGGAGTTATTCCCCTCATGCGCAAGCGTTACCGTATCCCCCGGTTTCACGCCGGGGATCCGCGCCACCGCCCAGTGGTTGAGCACCACTTCGTCCCCGCTCATTGGCGAAAGCCATTTTCCTTGCAGGAGCGGCAGGTTGATGAGTTTTGTGCCGGATGGCGCCGCCAACGCCGTAAAGCTTCCGTGGCCGGTGTCGGGATAGGTGCGGGTGATAGGGAACATTCCTCCCGACGGGAAGGACGTGGAGGCATAACTCCACACCTCCACGGTTTGAATGCCCGGCAGGGCGCGGATTATTTCGGCAATCGGGAGGGCCTCAATGGGGTGGCTGAAACGGACCTCGAGGTCGTAACGCCGCTGTTCAAACAACTGGTCGAGTTCAATGTCCCAGGCTTTTGAGAGGTTCAGCGCTCCGGCGAACATCGCCCCGCCCGATGCCAGAAGGGTGAGCGCGATGAGCAATCGCGCGTGGTTCCGGAACAGGTTGCGAAATGAAAGGGTGAGCGTGGTTCCCCACCGTCCCGCGTCAGTCAGGAATATTTCCGCCCTTCCAGGGCCGCAGTCTTCCTGCCGCACTCCGTAGTCCGTGATCGCTTCCCGTATGGTGATCCGGCTCCCGCGGATGACCGATGCCGCCGCCACGCCGAGAGGGATCGCCATGCCGGAGAGCACCTGCGCCGCGTACACCCATCCGGGAATGGCATAGTCGGTAATCGTGAAGTTCAGAAGGTGGGCGATGCGGTCAACGAACGCGGTGGCGGCGTGGATACCGGGGGGGAGGGCGCTGGCGGTGCCGAGGACCGCGATGATCCCGATCATGAACAGGTATATCCGCGCGATCATCCCCGAAGTGGCGCCAACGGTCTTCATGACCCCGATCTCGCGCACCTGCCTTACCATCACCACCGAGACGGCGTTTGCCACCAGCACGGCGCTCAAAACAAGCAATAGGAAGCTGAACGAGACCAGGAGGGTGAGGATGGCGTTCATTTGCCCTGAATGGGGGTGCCGCTCCGGAGGGGGGATCTGTATTTCATGCACCGCATATCCCATCGCCTCAAGCGCGCGCGCCGCTTCGCCCGCCGTTTTTTCTATCGCGTCCGGCGTTCGGTGCGCGGTGATGATGCGCATTTGATCCATCCCGCGCGCGCGGTCAAGCAGGGCAAGGGTGGCGGGCGTTATGTAGCCGTATCCGGTTTGTTCCTGCCGCGCCGGGGCAAGGCCCGGATCATGCACCGTTCCGGAGATCGGGATGCCCACCGGTTCGCCATCGGGAAGTTTCACGGAAATAGTTGAACCTGCCTGCGCCCGCATCACCTCCAGCGCTCCATGCTCCACCAGCATCGTGCCGTCGGGCGGAGGCCATGTACCCGCAAGAGGGGTGAAGGCGCCGACTTTCATCGCGCTGAAATCGTCAACCGTGAACAGCAACAACCTTTGCCACTCGCCGCCAATTTTCATCCGGGCCTCCGCGGTGGCGCGGCGTTCGGCCTCCACAATTCCCGGAACGGTCTTCACCCTCTCGACAGCCGCCCTATCCAACCCCTTGTCCACCATGATGGTCGCTTGGGCCGGATGGGTTCCCATATAGTTGCGTGCCATCTCCCGGTTGAGCACCGCGTAGGCGCCCAACGTGGTGCCGATGCCGAAAACGCCTATCGCCACCGCCAGCACCAGCAATAGCGATTTCACGGGGTCCGTGGCAAGGTCGTTCACTATTTTTTTATATCGAAGAAACATGGCTGTGCCCTCCTTGCCTGCTTTCGGCGGTGCGCGTGGCGCCGGAAACCGATGTAATGGCCCCATCGGCGATCGATATGGTCTCCTCGAAGTAGCGGGACAGTTCCCGTTCGTGCGTAACCACCAGCACCGTGGTGCCTTGCCGGGAGAGCCGGGCGAACAGTTCGAATATCTCCTCCGCCGTATGCGAATCAAGGTTGCCGGTCGGCTCGTCCGCCACCAACAACGGAGGGTTGTTGGCCAGCGCGCGCGCAATTGCCGCCCGTTGCTGTTGTCCGCCGGAAAGCGCGGCGGGCAGTTTGCCCGCCTGCTCCGCGATCCCCATTTCTTCCAGAAGGGCGCGGGCGCGGGCGTGGCGCTCCTTCCTCGGATAGCTGTTGGTGAAGTCCATCGGCAACAGGACATTTTCCAGGACGGTCAAGGTGGGGAGGAGTTGGAAAAACTGGAACACCACCCCCACATTCTTCCCGCGCCATTGCGCCAAGCTACCCTCGGAAAGCGCATGGACCGGGGTGTCCCCCACCACGATCAAGCCGGTGGTGGGGCGATCAATGCCGGTGATCATATTGAGCAGGGTGGATTTCCCGCTTCCCGATTTTCCCACCAACGCCACCCTCCGGCCTTTCCGCAAGGAGAGGGATACATCCTTCAGCGCCGTGAAAGGCCCGGATGGGGTTTGAAAGGTTTTAGAAAGGCCTTGAATCTCTATGAAACGCCCGGTTCCCATGATCGGTCCTCCAAAAATGTTAATGGACACTTGTCTGATTATGAATATAATGTTCATTAACGCTAGAGCCAAGAACAACACGCCCTTCTGTGTCCAATAACGGACAAAAGGGCCGGATTTTTCCATAAACGTGGGGTGAACGATGAAAAAGAAAAGGCTGGACCGCAGGATACAGCGCACGCATAACCTCCTGAAGGGGGCATTGATGTCGCTGGTGCCGGAAAAGGGGTACGACGCGATAACAGTGCAGGACATACTGGACCGGGCCGATGTTGGACGTTCCACGTTCTATTTGCACTTCGGGGACAAGGACGCGCTTTTGCGCGGCGGCTTGGCCGACCTGCACGAGGAATTACGGGAAAGGCAAAGGGAAATGGATGTGGCGGCCCTGGGACCGGAGGAACGCTTGATCTCTTTCAGCGGGTTCCTATACCAGCACGCCTACGAGCATCGTGATGTTTTTTGGGCATTGGGGAAGCATGGCGGGGCGATGGTGCGCCATTCATTTCATGAAATGCTGGTGGACATCATTAATGAGCGGGGCAGGGACTTGTTCAGGAAGAGGTCATCCGCGGGCGTCCCATCCGAACTGTTCGTCCACTTTCTCGCGTCATCGTTTTTGTCGGTCATGGAATGGTGGCTGGAACAGAAAAAGCCGGTTCCGCCGGAAACGATCAACGGCATGTTCCGTTCGTTCGTCATGCCAAGCATTTCCGCGCAACTGTAAGGTGCATGGGGCAACCACCGGCTGGCGGGTCATTGATGGCGGTACTTGACGACGCGCACCTCTTCCATCGTTATCAGCCCTTCGGTCACCGTTTCATCGAGGAACGGCTGTATCTTTTTCAGGTTCTCTTCCGTGTCCACTATCTCCACCACCACCGGCAGGTCTTCGCTCAGGCGCAAAATCTTCGCGGTGTGTATCCTGCTCGCCGCGCCGAACCCCATGATGCCGCGCGTTACGGTGGCGCCCGCCAGGCCGAGTTCCTTCGCCTTGATCACGATCTCCCCGTACAACGCCTTGCCGTTGTGCGTGTCCGATTCGCCGATGTGTATCCGAAGCAGGAACCCTTTTTCCGGCAGTTTCATTTTACGCTCCCCATTTAAAGAGTCCGTGGACATAGCGGGCGCTGGCGAACCCCGCGAACACCAGCGCGATGCCGAGCAGGTTGCTTGCCAGCACGTTTGCCAACGCCATTTTATACTCGCCGTCGCGGATGAGGTTGAACGATTCCAGGCTGAAACTGGAAAACGTGGTGAAGCCGCCCAAAAAGCCGATGAAGATGAGTGTGCGCGTGTTGGGCGAGACCGCGGCGCGGTCGCACATCTCCCACAAAAAGCCGATAAGGAACGAGCCGGCGAGGTTCACCGCCAGCGTGCCCCATGGAAACACGGGCGACACGAACCGGTAGGTGAACCCGGAGGCCAGGTAACGGGTCACGCTCCCGATTGCGCCGCCAATGGCAACCAGCAGGAGTTTCATCATTCCTTGTTCGAAAGGTATCCCTGCACGGCGGCAAAACCGGAAACGCGCTTGAGCATTTTCTTTCGCCGGTGCGCCGCGATGGCGTATTCGATCAGCTTGTCCAGCAGGGCGGTGAAGGTAAAGCCGCTTTTTTCCCACAGGTAGAACGAAAGCGAACCGGGGATGGAATTCAATTCCGTGATGTGAAGGCTCCCGTCCTTGCCGAGCAGGAAGTCCACCCGCGCGCACCCGGCGCAGTCCAGCGCGCGGAATGTTTTTTTCGCCAGATCCTGAATCCGCGCCGCGGTGGCGGGGTCAATGTCCGCCGGGATGGCGCGGGCCACGTTCGCCATGCCGCCTTGCCCTTTTTTTCCGCCCGCGAGATATTTTTGCTTGTAGTCGAGGAACCCCTTGCTGAACACCTCTTCGCACACCGAGGCGGTCGTTTCCGCGTCTTCGCCCAGCACGGCGCAATTTATTTCGCGCGGGTCGGCCACGCCTTCTTCCACGATCACCTTGCGGTCGTAGCGGCAGGCTTCGTCCAGCGCCACCGAAAGGAAATCGGCGGAGTCCACTTTCGAGACGCCCACCGACGAGCCGCACGAAGCGGGCTTGATGAACAACGGGAAGCGGAATGACGCGAGTATCTCTTTCTTTATTTCCTCGTGGCGCGTTTCTATTTCCGATTTAAGGTAGGATGCGAACTTCACCACCGGCAGTCCGGCGGTGCGGAGTATCTGCTTTTGCAGTACCTTGTCCATCCCCACCGCGCTGGCGGTGATGCCGGAACCGGCGTACGGGATGTCGGCCAGTTCGAGAAGCCCTTGCAATGAGCCGTCTTCGCCGCCGGTGCCGTGGACGAGCGGGATGGCGACGTCGATCTCCAGCTTGGTGTCGGACATTTTTTGGAAAAAGCCGCCGGTCTCGTGCCGGAGCGGGTAGGGGGGGATGTATTTGCGGTTGAATTTTTTCAGGTCGCCCGCGTTGCCGGTGAATATCTCCTTGTAGCGGGTGACGTCTTTCAGTTTTTCGTCGCACACCCAGTC
>JACRGR010000012.1 GCA_016212275.1 Nitrospinota bacterium
CGTGTATATCCCCTGCCGCGGGTACTGTATCAGCCCCACTTTTTTGAACGCGGTGGAAGACGACGCGGAAAAGGTGTCTATCACCTGCTTGGTGCCCACATAGATGTTATTGAAGATCGGGATCTTCACCAGCATCCGGTCGCCGATCTCCAGAAGTTTCCTGCCGAGGAAATTGCGGGTGAACAGGCCCATGGAAAATACCAGCACGATGGTGGCCACGAACCCTATGCCCGGCACCCGGTAGTCCGGCGCAATCGGCGCGCCGCCCGCTATCAGCAGGTGGGTAATGACCGGGCTTAAAAGGTTATCAACGCTGGTGAACAAAAAGCGGATAATGACGACCGTGATGGCCAGCGGGAGCGTGACCAGAAGTCCCGCGAGGAAGATATTGACGACGTGGCGTTTTGCCCTGGTGATCATCGCTTGAAAACGGCGGCGCGGGCGGAACGCCGGCTATACCTCAATGCTGAGCCCTTCCCGTGCCCCAAATATTTCCACATCCAGCCCGGCGTCCTTCCCCAGCCTCCGCATCAGTTCGACGATCTTTTTCTCGTCGGCGTCGGTGCGGTCGGGATCGTGGTGGAACATCGCTAGGCGCTTGATGCCGCAATTGGCGATAAGGCCCACGTTATGCACGGTGGAACTGTGGCCCCATCCCTGATGCGAGGGGTATTCCTCCTCGGTGTATTGCGTGTCCATCACCAGCAGGTCGGCACCGCGGATGAAGTCCTTCAGCCGGTTGTTCTGGTCTTCCACCACCATGTTCACCTCTTCGCCGCCGTCGTCTTCCCCCAAGAAATTGTAGTACGGCTCGTGGTCGGTGCAGTACACAATGGCCTTGCCGTTCCGCTCGAAACGGTAGCCCAGGCACAGCACCGGGTGGTTGAGGTACTTGGTGCGGACGGTGATGTCGCCGATATTGAACGACTCTTCCTTCAATTCGTGGTACGAGATCTTCGCCTGAAGCTCCGCGACGCGCACCGGGAAGTAGGTGTATTCCATCTGTTGGTCGAGGATGTGCTCCAGCGATTTTTCATAATGCACCGGCCCGTAGATGTGGATGGAAAAGCCGGGGATGTACAGCGGCGCGAAGAACGGGAGTCCCTGAATGTGGTCCCAGTGGGTATGCGAGAACAAAAGGTGAATCTCCTTTTTGTCCTTGTGGTTGCGCAGAAGTTCAATTCCCAGCTTGCGTATGCCGGTGCCCGCGTCCAAAATGATGGCGGGCTGGCCTTCCGCCATGAGATGGAGGCACGAGGTGTTCCCCCCGAAATGGGCGGTGTCCGGCCCCGGAGCCGGTATGGAGCCTCTCACTCCCCAAAACTGTAATTTCATAACTCTAATTCTTAAGGAAAACCTTGGATTCTTCAACCATATTCTGTATGCCGGAAAAAACCGAGTCCAGGTCGCTCTCCATAAAACCGAGCTTTCCCCACGAATCCGGGTGTACTGTTTCGGCCTCCTTGCGGTGTTTTATCCCCAGTTCCACGACGTTGCAGTAATAGTCGGCAACGTGGACGGCGGCCTTTATCCTGTCCGAGGGACTTCCGTTGAACACAGGCTCGTGATGGTTGCTGATGGTATCTATCAGTAGCTGGGGAAGCTCCCATTTTTTTGCTATCAGGCTCCCCAATTCGGCGTGGTGGATGCCGAACGCGATCCCCTCCGCCTTCGACTTTTTCACTCCCGGCTGAAAATCGGGCGCAAGCACCCGCGCATAATCGTCCGGCAGGTACTGCACGAACACCACTTTCCCGATGTCGTGCAAAAGGCCGGCGATGAAAAATTCGTCCCGTTCCTGGAACGGGATGCCGATCTTTTCCGCCACCAGCTTGGAGCCGACGGCAACGCCGAGGTTGTGCTCCCAAAACTCGTCGCCGGTGAACCACTTGAAGTTGTTGCGTATCTTCATGCTGGAGATGACGGCGGAACCGAGGGCGACGTTCTTAATGGTATTGATGCCCAGCATGATCACCGCGCGGTTCAGCGACACCACCTTTTCACGCACGCCGAAGTACGCGGAGTTGATAAGCCCCAGCACGCGCGCCGTCATTACCGGATCGAGGCTGATGGCGTGGATCATATCTTTGGGCGAAGAATTCGGGTTGTTCGCCAGTTGCATGATCTTTGCCGCCGTGGTGGAAAAGCTTGGCAACTTGGTGATGTGCTTTATTATCTCGTCTTTATTCGGCCCTTCCATCGGCGCTCCCTTGCCCCCCGCATTGGTTGTATCCCACTCATACTATTAGGTTTTGGCCGCCACCGCAAAAAAAATTTAGACCCCGCCAAAAGACGGATTGCCAATGGTTCGCAATTCCTATTCTTCCCAGCGGAGCCGCTCGAACTTGTCCACCACTGGCGCGGGGGGGAGCGAGGAAAGGAACGTCTTTCCGTACCCTTTCGTCCGCAGGCGCGAATCGGCGAGCATCATTATTCCCCGGTCGGTGCGGTGCCGTATCAGCCGCCCGATCCCCTGCCGCAATGCCAGCACCGCCTCCGGCACTTGATAATCCACGAACGGCTTTCCCCCGTTTTTCTTTATCCGCTCGATGCGCGCCGAGGTTATCGGGTCGCCGGGCGAGGAAAAGGGAAGGCGGTCTATGATAACGCAACTCAACGCCTCCCCCTTCACGTCCACCCCCTGCCAGAAACTGGAGGTGGCGAGCAGTACGGAGTCCACCTCGTCGCGGAACCGGTCCAGTAGCGCGTGGCGCGCCCCCTCCCCTTGCATCAGCAAGGTGTATGGAAGCCGCCCCTCCAGCCGTTTGCGCGTTTCGTACATCCCCTTGAACGAGGTGAAAAGGAACAACGTGCGCCCTTTTACCAGCGTGATAACTTTCACCGCCTCTTCCGCCAGCGCATCGAAGAACGCCGGGCTTTTCGGGTCCGGCATGTGCGGCAGGTAAATGGCCGCCTGCGTGGCGTAATCGAACGGCGATGGTAACGCCATCGTGCGGGCGTTCTCTATCCCCAGCCGCGAGCAGAAAAAGGAAAAATCACCACCCGCCGCGAGCGTGGCGGACGTGAAGATGGTGGTGGCGCTCCCGTACAGCGCGTTTTTCAGCAACGGCGCCACGTCCATGCTGGAGGCGTTCAGGAACACCCCCTTCCCCCGCACCTCTCCCCAGAATATGAAGTCGTCGTTATCGTGGGCCATCAGTTTCGCCATTTCTTCCCGGAGGGAAAAAGCGCGGTGGGCCAGCAGACGCGCGCTATCCGGCAACGGGTCCAGCGACCCCAGCCGCGTATCGAGCAGGGCCAGCGAATCCAGCACGTATTGCCCGGCCTCCGCGTCCGGCGGGTGTTCCTTCAGGCTCCACCGGCGCTCTTCCCCCTCCTGCCTGCGGTAGCGGCCAAAAAAGTTCTTCGCCCGCGTATCCAGCGCGTCCAGATCGCGGAGCAGTTCCGGCCGGTTGGGCGGCTTGAGGTCGTCCAGTTCCCGCATGGTGTCGCGCACCAGCTCTTCCAGCCGGTAGTTGCTGACGGCGAACCCGAAATACTGCGCCGCCGTCTCCTCCACTTCGTGCGCTTCGTCGAACACCACCGCCTGATAATCGGGCAACACGGAACCCGCGCGCCGTTCACGCAGGGCAAGGTCGGCGAAGAACAGGTGGTGGTTCACCACGACCACCTGCGCCTTTTCCGCCTCCTTGCGGAGCCTGCCGATGAAACAATCGGTGGCGCGCGGGCACTTTTGCCCCGCGCAAAAATCGGTGGTGGAACATACCTGCGCCCACACCGGGCTGTCTTCCGGCAGTTTGGTCAGTTCCGCGCGGTCGCCGGTCTGGGTGGTTTGCGCCCACTCGTAAATTAGGTCCAGGTGCTTTGTGTCCCGCCCGTTGCTGATGAGCGGCATCTGCGAGGATTTTTTCAGCCGCAGGGGGCACAGGTAGTTCGAGCGCCCCTTGAGCATGGCGGCGGAAAAAGGGATACCCAGATAGCGTTGCAACAGGGGGATGTCGCGGAAAAAGATCTGCTCCTGCAGGTTGCGCGTGCCGGTGGAGACCACCACTTGCAGGCCGGAGTGCACGGCGGGGACGAGGTAGGCCAGCGTTTTCCCGGTGCCGGTGCCGGCCTCCACCACCAGTTGGCCGCCGTTTTTCAGGGTCTCCCGCACGGCGGTAGCCATCTGCGCCTGCTCGGGGCGGTGCTCGTAATCGCCGAGGTGTTGCGCCAAAAGGCCGCCGGGGGCGAATACCTCTTCCATTCTCCCCTCCCCCAACGGCCCGGCGCGGGGGGTTTAGATGGTCCTGCCGACCGCTTCGGCCACCGGCTTCAGCTCTTTCATCAGCTGGGCGAATTTTTTCGGCTTGAGCGATTGCGCGCCATCCGAATACGCCACTTCCGGCTTGTTGTGGACCTCTATCATCAGCCCGTCGGTGCCCGCGGCGACCGAGGCCTTCGACATGGAGGATACATACTGCCAGTAGCCCGTTCCGTGCGACGGATCGGTGATCACCGGCAGGTGGGTAAGCTCTTTGAGCACCGGGATACAGCTAAGGTCCAGCGTGTTGCGCGTGGCCGTCTCGAAGGTGCGGATGCCGCGCTCGCACAGCATCACCTGCATGTTCCCCTCGGAAAGGATGTACTCGGCGGACATCAGGAACTCGCTGACGGTGTTCGCCAGCCCGCGCTTGAGAAGCACCGGCACCCGCATCTGCCCCACCATTTTCAGGAGCGAGAAGTTTTGCATGTTGCGCGCGCCGATCTGGAGGATGTCGCTATATTCCGCCACCAGTTCCAATTCGCGCGGGTTCATCACTTCGGTCACTATCGGCAGGCCGGTGGCCTCGCGCGCCTTTTTCAAAAGTTCCAGCCCTTCCTTTTCCATCCCCTGGAAGGAGTACGGCGAAGTGCGGGGTTTGTACGCGCCGCCGCGCAGTATCTGCGCCCCGGCGGCCTTCACGTCCTGGGCAATGGAGAGTATCTGCTCCTGCCCTTCCACCGAGCACGGGCCCGCCATCACCACGATGTGCTTGCCGCCGATCGGCACGCCGCCCACGGTGATTATGGTGTCGTCCTGCTTCACCTCGCGCGAGCACAGCTTGTACGGCTTGAGGATCGGCACCACGCTCTCCACATATTTGAGCGACTCCATGGATTCCAGCCGCGACTTGTCGCGCCCGTCCCCCACGGCGGCGATGATGGTCTTCATCTCGCCCGGCAGAACATGCGGGGTGTAGCCGGTTTCGCGCACGAGTTTCTTCACTTCTTCCACCGCCTCTTTGGGGGCGTTCGCTTTCATTACTATGATCATTGTGTTCAGGTTCTCCTATTCAATTGGATAACGATATATAAAATGGAGGGATTCGTCAACGTCCCTTGTGAAATCCGGCGCGGGGGGTGGTAGAATCATTGCGTTATGGCTGGGGAAGACCTTTCAATATTGGACCGCGACGAGGCGTTGCTCGCCTCCGTGCTGGTGAAGAACAAGCTGGTGCCGGAAGGGGCGGTGGACGAATTCGCGCGGCACAAGAGAACGGTGCTGGAATCCGGCAAGCCGTACCTCGGCGAGGTGCTGATAGAGCTGAAATACCTTACGCAGGCCGACATTGACCAGTACATGAAAGAATACGAGGCCGACCATAATGAATTCCTGGATATGCTGGGAAAAGAGGGGTATCTCTCTCCTGAACAAATGAAAGAAATAAAGGCGAAGCGCGACGAGACCGGCCACGACCTTATTTCCCTCGTCAGCGAACTGAACATCATGACGAAGGAAAGCTACGCCCGGATATTCAACAAGCGGTCCAATTCGCTCCGTCTTGGCGAATGGCTTTTGACCAACCGGAAGCTGACGCAGGAACAGTTGGACGCCGCGCTGAAGGTGCGGAACATAACCCGCCTCGACGAATACCTGGTACACCGCCAGTACTGCACACAACAGACATTGAACAGGGTAAAGGAAAAGATCGCCGCCATCTCCGCCTGAAATCACGGCTACGGCAGGGCGACGTAGAACGTGCTTCCCCCTTTGTCCGATTCCGCCCACAGCGAACCGCCGTGCGATTTCACGATCTCGTGCGTGAACGTCAGGCCAAGCCCATTCCCTTTTTCTCCGGCGGTGCCGGGTCTGCTCGTTCTGTGTTCCCGCGTGAACAGGCGCGGGAGCAACGCATTCGGCACCCCCACCCCGCATCCCGAACGGCGACGGTGTTATTGAATTCCTTTGGAAGGTAATAACTACGCGCGTTTCATTATATGTGATTGCTCCGAAGAGACCGGGGTATGCGAGCCAGCGTTGATAAGGAATAACGCTTTCTCCGCGAAGAGGTTTGGGAACAGATATACCCTTCCACGGGATCCGAAGTATTCGGTCTTTTCGATCGTTATCCGCTTTTTCCGGCAGTAATGGCGGAAATCGGAAACGCCCAGAAAGTGCATATTCGGTGTGTCATACCATTGATATGGCAGAGAGGATGTAACGGGGGTCATTCCGAGGAAAAACACCTGAAACCGAACAGTGTAATGCGAAAAGTTAGGGAAACCCGCCACCACTTTCCTGCCGACCCGCAGTGCGTTTGCTATCAACGAATCTGGGGATTTTACCTTTGGGAAACTTCCGCTTAAAATGACGTAATCAAAAGTTTTATCCGCGTATTCGGCAAGTCCCTTTTCCAATTCGTCGTGAAAAACGCTAAACCCTTTGGCAACACATTCGTAAATCGCGCGCTCATCGGTTTCTATACCTTGACCGCGCACGTGCTTATCCCGGGAAAGCCGCTCCAACAATTCTCCCGCCCCACAACCAACGTCCAAAACGCTTGAGCCAACCGCCACCATCCCCAGTATCGCGTCGATGCCCTGATCGTATGCCGAGTCCATGTTCCGCCTTCCGCACCGCATTCTCATAAAGTTTATTGATAAATGGGCCTACCAACCGTCCCAATTCTTCGATCTCCACCAGGAAGGCGTCGTGCCCGTAGCCGGATTCCATCTCGCAATATGTGGCGTCCACTCCCGCCACCTTGCAGGCTTTTACTATCTCCCTCGAATGATGCGGTGGATACAGCCAATCCGAGGTGTATGCAACCACCAGCACCTTTGCCGTTACGGAGGTTAACGCTTCGTGCAACGGACGCCCTCCAGCCATATCGAAATTGTCCATCGCCTTCGTTAGGTACAAAAAGGCGTTCGCGTCGAACCGCTTCACGAAGCTGTTGCCGCGGTATTTCAGGTATCCTTCCACCTCGAATTGCGGCATGAACTTGAATGGATGCCGATCCTCTTTCGGGTCCCGCCCGAATTTTTTAGCCATCGAGCCGTCGCTCATGTAGGTGATGTGCCCTATCATCCGCGCCACCGCCAAACCGTTTGCCGGCGCCGTTTTGCCGTAGTAGTTTCCGCCCTTCCAATGGGGATCCGCCATGATCGCCTGCCGCGCAACTTCGTTGAACGCGATCTGCTGGGGTGAATGCCGATGCGTGGTGGCTATCGAAATGGCGCTATGCACCATTTCAGGATAGCTGGCAAGCCATTGCAACACTTGCATGCCGCCCATCGAGCCGCCCGCAATGGAGAACAGCTTTTTTATCCCAAGGTGGTCTATCAGCCTTTTTTGGGCGTTCACCATGTCATTGATCGTTAAAAGTGGATATGTCAGTGCGTAAGGCTCCTCGGTGGCCGGATTGATGGCGCACGGTCCGGTGGAGCCTTTGCAACTGCCAAGAACATTCGAACTGATCACGAAAAACCGGTCGGTGTCGAACGTGCGCCCCCGCCCTATCATGCCGTCCCACCAACCGGGAGCATCGGCGCCGTGATGATACCCGGCGGCATGGGCATCGCCGGAAAACCCGTGCTGAATCAAAATGGCATTCGTGCGCTCTTCATTCAGGGTTCCATAAGTTTCATATGCCAACCTGACCGGGCCCAATTCCTCACCGCTTTCCAGCCGGAATTTTTCCGGCCCTTCCGCGAAGGTGAAGAAACGGGTGGTGACAAATCCCACCCCTCCGCCCGCAGAAGACCGTTGAGCCCGGTTCACCATGGCGCTGTTTCCCCTTCTTCTTTGAAAAGCCACGTTGAGAGATACCGTTCTCCGGTATCAGGCACCACGGCCACAATCAGCTTGCCGGCGTTTTCCTCCCTTTTGGCAACCTGTAGCGCCGCCCACACCGACGCGCCACCGGATATGCCCGACAGTATCCCTTCTTCTTTCGCCAGCCGGCGCGCCACCGTCCCGGAATCCTCTTCACTGACCTTTATGATCTCGTCAATGATCTTTGTGTTCAGCACGTCCGGCACAAATCCCGCGCCAATCCCCTGAATTTTGTGCGGGCCGGGCGCGCCGCCGGAAAGGACGGGCGATTTTTCCGGCTCGACCGCGATGGCTCTGAACGCCGGATTCATTTTCTTTATTACTTCCGCCACGCCGGTTATGGTTCCCCCCGTGCCTACACCGGAGACGAGAATATCTACCTGTCCGTCAGTGTCCCTGAGGATCTCCTGCGCGGTGGTGCGCCGGTGTATCTCCGGATTTACGGGGTTTTTGAACTGCTGGAGCATCACCGCGTCCGGGATCGTCTTTGCCAGTTCTTCCGCCCGCCGCACCGCCCCTTTCATCCCTTCGGGGCCGGGCGTCAACTCCAGTTCCGCGCCGAATATCCTGAGTAGCTGTCGCCGCTCAACGCTCATTGTTTCCGGCATGGTGAGAATGAGCCGGTATCCCTTTGCCGCCGCCACGAAGGCAAGCGCGATGCCGGTATTGCCGCTGGTGGGTTCGACGATAACGGAACCGCTTTTCAAAGTGCCGCTCTTCTCCGCCTCTTCTATCATCGCCACGCCTATCCGGTCTTTCACGCTCGAAAGAGGGTTGAACGATTCCAGCTTCACCACCACCCGACCGGGAAGCCCCTCCGCAAGACTGTTCAGGCGAACCAAGGGGGTGTTGCCTATCGTCTGGGTTATGTCGTTAAAAATGCGCGCCATCATATCCCTCTTACTGCCTGATTGAGAGCCTGATCAATGTCGGCGATGATGTCGTCCACATGCTCGATGCCAATGGAAAGCCGCACAAAATCGGGCGTCACGCCAGTGGCAAGCTGTTCTTCGGCGGAAAGCTGTTGATGGGTGGTCGTCGCCGGATGGATGGCCAGCGATTTTGCGTCTCCCACGTTGGCAAGATGTGAGACAAGTTGCAGGGCATTAATGAACTTCTTCCCGGCTTCCGCTCCGCCCTTGATGCCAAAACCGAGTATGGCCCCCGCGCCGCGGGGCAGGTATTTTTTCACTTTCGGTTTTTCGGGGCTTGAATCCAGCCCCGGATAGTTGACCCATGTGACATACGGATTTTTTTCGAGGTGCTGCGCCACCTTCAATGCGTTCTCCGAATGGCGCGGCAAGCGCAGGTGGAGCGTTTCCAGCCCTTGCAGAAACAGGAACGCGTTAAACGGCGAAAGGGCTGGGCCAAGATCACGCAACAGCGTTACCCGCGCTTTAATGATGTAAGCAATGTTGCCTATCGGTTTCAACGCCTCCACGAAATCAATCCCGTGGTAGCTCGGCTCCGGCCCCGCGATAAGCTGGAACTTGCCGTTCGTCCAGTCGAACCTCCCGGAATCCACGATAAGACCGCCAATTGAAGTACCGTGACCACCGATGAACTTGGTCGCCGAGTAGACCACGATGTCCACCCCGTGATCGATGGGGCGCAAAAGGTACGGGGTGACGGTGTTATCCAGTATCAACGGCACTCCGGCCTCGTGCGCTATTTTGGACAATGCCTCCAAGTCGGGAATGTCCAGCTTCGGGTTGCCAATGGACTCGGCGTACACCGCCTTCGTCTTCGGCGTTATCGCCTTTTTAAAACCGTTTAAATCCCCGGACTTTACGAAGCGGACCTTCACGCCGAATCTGGCAAGCGTGTAATGGAACAGGTTGTACGTCCCGCCGTACAGATTGTCGGCCGAAACGATTTCGTCCCCCGCCTGCGCGATGTTCAGGATGGCAAGCGTGATGGCCGATTGCCCGCTTGCCACCGCTAGCGCCGCCGCGCCGCCATCAAGCGTCGCGATCCGCTTTTCCAGCACATCGGTGGTGGGGTTCATCAGCCGAGTGTAGATATTCCCGAATGCCTTAAGCCCGAACAGGTTTGCCGCGTGTTCGGTGTTTTTGAACTGGTAGGAGGTGGTCTGGTAGATAGGCACCGCCCGCGCCCCGGTCGCGGGATCGGGTTCCTGTCCGCCATGCAGAGCAAGCGTCTCCAGCCTGAGTTTCGAATCAATTGCGCTCATCTTTCCTCCTAATGTCTGTTATAAGCAAGCGGCATCACAACTATCACCACGAACGGAATAGAAATGAGACCTATTATCAAGATAAAACCAATATCAAAAACCATCTTCAATTTCCTTTCAAAAAGATGGTTCCATCAATTCCGTAAATTGCCAAATGTGCAAATCATTGCATATGTTTACAAAGCAACTGCCGTGCCAGAAAAAAAACCGCTATTTCCCGGCTATTTGTCCTACCTCATTACGCGCAAGTGGATACTTCGCAACCAGATTGGATACTTATTGCGCATCATGTAAATTCCCAAACATCCCGATTTTCCGGCGAACCGTAATCCGGTTGAGGCCCAGGAAACGGGCCAGTTCCGACACGTTGAGCTTGAGCCGGTTATGGTTCAGCAGGTGCTCGAATATGTGCCGGTCCAGTTCGTTATGAACTTCGCGGTAAATATTTTTTCCGCCTTTCACCAAAGCTTCCGCCAGATACGGCGCGACAAATGAGCCAAAATTATCCGCCACGGCGGGCGTGGATGAAATAACCGATAGTTCCCCGATATCGTGCGCCGTCAGGAACGGAAGCCGGCTGAAGGCAATGGATGAGCGAATGATGTTCTCCAGTTCGCGGATATTGCCGGGCCAATCGAACGAAGCCAGCTTTTCCAAATACGCCTTCGTGAAGAACCGCACCGGCTTGCCCAGCAAATGGCTGTGACGATAAACAAAAAAATGCACCAATGGGATGATGTCGCTTTTACGCTCGCGCAAGGGAGGCAAATGGATGGAGGCGACACGGAGCCGGTGGTACAGGTCTTCGCGGAATTGTCCCTGCCGCGCCATTGAGGACAGGTCGCGGTTCGTGGCGGAGATCACCCGCACATTCACCTGCACCTCCCGCGTGCTTCCCAGCGGGTAGAAGGTCTGCGTTTGGATGAACCGCAACAGCTTGCCCTGAAGCACCAGCGGCAGTTCCCCAATCTCGTCCAGGAACACGGTGCCGCCATCGGCCGTCTTCATCAAACCGTCCTTCGCCGTCACTGCCCCGGTAAACGCCCCTTTCTCAAACCCAAACAGTTCGGATTCCAAAAGCGTTTCGGGAACGGCGGCGCAGTTCACCACCACGAACGGCTTCCCTATCCGCCGGGAATTCTGCGCGATGGATTCCGCTATCAATTCCTTGCCAGTGCCGGTCTCACCGGTAATCAACACCGGCACCTCCACCTGCGCCAGCCGCGCCATTCTTTTGCAGACGGCCATTATTTCCGGCGAGAATCCCACAATAGCGCATGTGGGCGCGGGTGACGGATTTTTTACCGCCACCCGCTTTTCAACTTCCCCGATGGTCTCTTCTATATCTTCCAGCACCCGCATCAGGCTACGGGCATCCAATGGCCGGAGCGCCACCTCATACGCGCCCAAACTCGCGGACTCCATCACCGGACCGGCCTCCTTCATTTCAGTGAGGGCAACAACGAAAGTGTGGTCGCGCAAACGGGAAATGTTATCGGACGAAACCGAATCAACATCCACAATGACGGGAAAACGGTAACTGCCGTTTTCCGGTATTTCCTTGAGAATTGCATATTCGGGCGGCACAATAGCGCGTAATTCCCGAAACAGCCCTTCATCTTTTGATAACAGGACAATGGTATCCATCTTCATTCTCGCGGCAGGGCGACGTAGAACGTGCTTCCCCCCTTGTCCGATTCCGCCCACAGCGAACCACCGTGCGATTTCACGATCTCGTGCGTGAACGGCAGGCCAAGCCCATTCCCTTTTTCTCCGGCGGTGCCGGGTCTGCTCGTTTTGTGCTCCCGCGTAAACAGGCGCGGAAGCAACCCCTGTGGCACCCCCACCCCGGTATCGCGCACCGCGATGGTGTTCGCCAACTCCGCCGGGGAATAAACGGTCACGGAATCGCCGGGCCGGGTGAACTTCACCGCGTTCGATACGAGGTTGTACAGCACCGAGAGGAACAGTCCGTAATCGGCGAATATATCGAAATCCTCCGGCACATCGTTCGCCAGCGCCACCCTTTTCTCCCCCGCAGAGTGCCGGAATTTTTCCAGCACCAGTGCGGCGGCGGACCGGACGGAAAAACGGCTGTTCACCGGCTGTATCTCGCCGGTGGTCAGCCTTCCGATGTCCAGCAGACCGTCAATCATATCCACCAGATGCTCCGTGTTCGTTTCGGCGCGTTTGAGCATTTCCCGGTGCCGGGCGTCCATCGAATTCCCCGCGTCGCGCTCAATCCAGCGCAAAAAGCCGATGAGGGAGACCAGCGGCGAGCGAAGATCATGCGCGGCAAGCGAAAGGAACCGGTCCTTGAGCTTAGTCGCGTTCTCCGCGCGCTCCCTGCTCTCCAATATCTCCGCCTTCGCTTTCTTCTCCGCGGAGATGTCGCGGAACACCGATACGGAGCCTGTCACCCAGCCCGCCTCCAGCAAGGGAGTGGAGACGAACGAAACCGGCAACAACGTGCCATCTTTGCGGGAGAACACTTCTTCGTCCACGCGGTATGTGTCGCCCGCCGCGATCTTTTTGTTCACCGGGCATTCCTCCAGCGGGCAGGGGGTGCCGTCGGCCCGCGTGTGGTGGATGGCGCGGTGCAGGTTTTTGCCCAGCAGTTCCGGCTCGGTCCAGCCCAAAAGCCGTTCGGCCTCCGGGTTCATAAAAGTGAGGTTCCCCTGTTCATCGAGGACGATGATCCCCTCGCCCAGCACTTCCGCCACGTTGCGGAAGAACCAGTATTTTTCCCGGTGCGCGCCCATCATGCCCCTCCCGTTCCACCGGAGGGAAAGACCTTCAGTTCCCTCGGCTCCACGAACACGTCCTCCCCTCTCGCCAGCGCCAGCGCCAGGAATTCGGCATTCGGCACTTCCACGTTCAGGGTGCTTGCCCATTCGGTCACCAGCATCAGCCGCGCCACCGGACCGGCCTGGTTGATGGACTCCACCCGCGCGCGGAACTGGTTGCTCCCCTTCCGTTGGCGGCTCAAGCCGAATTGGTGCGGACGTATGTAGGCGCAGGCGTTTCGCCAACCGGCGGACGCATCGGGGGGAACGGGCAACGCCAAGGCGCCCACATGAAGGTTGCCATCCTCCACCCTCCCGTGAAACAGATTCACGTTCCCCAAAAATTCGTACATGAACGGGCTTGCGGGCCGGTGGTAAATCTCGTCCGGCGTCCCCTCCTGCTCAATCCCGCCATTGTTCATCACCACAACCCGGTCGGCCACCTCCAGCGCCTCTTCCTGGTCGTGCGTCACAAACACGCTGGTGATGTGCAGTTCGTCGTGGAGCCTGCGGAGCCATTGGCGCAGGTCGCGCCGCACCTTCGCGTCCAGCGCTCCGAACGGCTCGTCCAGCAAAAGGACCTTCGGCTCCACCGCCAGCGCGCGCGCCAACGCCACCCGTTGCCGCTGGCCGCCTGAGAGTTGCGAGGGGAAATGCCCGGCGAACCGTTCAAGCTGGACCAGCCGGAGCAGTTGCCCCACCTTTTCCGCAATTTCCGCCTTGGCGGGGCGAACCTTGCGGGGCCGCACCTTCAGGCCGAACGCCACGTTCTCGAACACCGTCATGTGGCGGAACAGCGCGTAGTGCTGGAACACGAACCCCACGCGCCGCTCCCGGACGCCCGCATCGGTGGCGTCTTCGCCGTGGAACAGCACCGCTCCCGCGTCCGCCGTTTCCAGCCCGGCGATCACGCGCAATAGCGTGGTCTTGCCGGAGCCGCTCGGCCCCAAAAGGGCCAGCAGTTCCCCCGTCCCCGCCGTGAAACTCACATCGTTGATGACGGCAAAACCGCCGAATTTCTTTGAAATATTCCGTACCTCGATGCTCATTGTCCGCCTTCCCTTCCTTTCGCCGCTTTCAATTCCGCCGCGTACTTCCACTCCACCGCTTTTTTGGCCACCAGCGTGACCACCGCCAGCAGGGCCAGGAGCGAGGCGACGGCGAACGCCCCCGCGAAGTTATACTCGTTGTACAAAATCTCCACATGGAGCGGCATGGTGTTCGTAAGGCCGCGGATGTGGCCGGAGACCACCGACACCGCGCCGAACTCCCCCATCGCCCGCGCGTTGCACAGCAGGACGCCATAAAGCAGGCCCCACTTCGCGTTCGGGAGCGTCACCCGCCAAAACGACTGCCAGCCGCTGGCTCCCAGCGTGAGCGCGGCCTCCTCCTCGTCCTTCCCCTGCGCCTGCATGAGCGGAATAAGTTCCCGCGCCACGAATGGGAACGTCACGAACACCGTGGCCAGAACGATGCCCGGCACCGCGAAAATGACCTTTATGTCGTGCGCCGCCAGCCACGGGCCGAACCACCCCTGCGCGCCGAACAAGAGGACGAAGATAAGGCCGGACATCACCGGCGACACCGAGAACGGCAAGTCAATGAGCGTGATGAGGAATCCCTTTCCCCGGAACTCGAACTTGGCGACGGCCCACGCCGCCGCCACGCCGAACACGAGGTTGAGCGGCACCGCCACCCCCGCCGCTATAAGGGTGAGACGCACCGCGGCAAGGGTCGCCGGATCGGCGATGGCGGCAAAGTATTCGCCAAACCCCTTTTCCAGCGCCTGCCAAAAGACCAAGGCCAACGGCACCACGAGAAAAAGGGTCACGAATACCGCCACCGCCAGCAGGATGCCGGCGCGCGCCCACGGCGGATCGAACAGCGCCTGGTTTCTCCGTATGCCGTTCCTCATGCCAGCCTCCGCGCGCTCCATCGCTGGAGCAGGTTTATGACCAAAAGCATGAGGAACGAAATGCCGAGCATCACCGACGCCACGGCGTTTGCGCCCGGGTAATCGAACTGTTCCAACTTGGTGATGATCAGCAGGGGAGTGATCTCCGAGACCATCGGCATATTCCCCGCGATGAACACCACCGACCCGTACTCCCCCACGCTCCGCGCGAACGCCAGCGTCGCGCCGGTCAAAAGCGCGGGAAACACGGTGGGAAATATCACCTTTGTGAACACCTGCCATCGGCCCGCGCCCAGGCTGGCGGCGGCCTCCTCCTGTTCCAGCTCCAACTCTTGCAATACCGGCTCCACCGTGCGGACCACGAACGGCAGTCCGGTGAAAATGAGCGCCACGACAATGCCAAGCGGCGTGTACGCCACCTTGACGTCCCATAGCGCGAGGTAGCGGCCTATCCAGCCGTTCGGCGCGTATAACGCCGCAAGCGTGATCCCCGCCACCGCCGTGGGGAGCGCGAACGGCAGGTCCACCAGCGCGTCCACCAGCCGCTTGCCGGGGAAGCGGTAGCGGGCCAACGCCCATGCCGTCAAAAACCCGAACACCACGTTCACGGCGGTCGCCGCGAGCGACGCGCCGAACGTGACCTTGTACGAAGCCACCACGCGGGGAGCGGTGGCCGCCCGCCAGAATTCCCCGGCGCTCAGATCCGCCGCCCGCAAAAACGAAGCGGAAAGCGGGATGAGCACAATGAGCAGAAGGTACAGTACGGTGTACCCGATGGCCAAGTTGAACCCCGGCAGGATGTCTTTGCGCTTGAACACTTCCCCACGCTCCTTTTTAAAAAGAGGGGGCGGCTGGCCGCCCCCCGCCGGTCAAGTTACTTGCCCGGAACATATATCTGGTCAAAAATGCCGCCATCGGCAAAATGCGTTTTCTGCGCCACGTTCCAGCCGCCGAACTTTTCGTCTATCGTGAACAGGTCTATCTTGGGAAACTGCTTCTCATGCTTTTTTGCCACCTCTTTCAGCCGCGGGCGGTAAAAGTATTTCGCGGCCAGCTCCTGCCCCCGCTCGCTGTAGAGGTATTCCAGATACGCCTGGGCGATTGACCTGGTGCCGCGCTTGTCCACCACTTTGTCCACCACCGTCACCGGAGGCTCGGCAAGGATGCTCTCCGAGGGCGCCACTATCTCGAACTCTCCCGGCCCCAACTCATTGATGGCCAAAAACGCCTCGTTTTCCCATGCCAGCAGAACGTCGCCGATCCCCCGCTTGGTGAACGTGGTGGTACTGCCGCGCGCGCCGGAATCGAGCACCGGCACATTCTTGAATAGGGCGGTCACGAACTCCCGCGCCTTTCCAGCGTCGTCGTTGTTGTGGTCCAGCGCGTACCCCCACGCCGCGAGATAATTCCAGCGCGCGCCGCCGGAGGTCTTGGGGTTCGGCGTGATGACCGATACGCCCGGTTTCACCAGGTCGTTCCAGTCCTTTATCTTTTTCGGGTTCCCTTTGCGGACAAGGAACACGATGGTGGAGGTGTACGGCGAACTGTTGTTCGGCAGGCGTGTCTGCCAGTTGGCCGGTATCAGCCCCGGCGCGACAAGGACGTCAATGTCGTACGCCAGCGCCAGCGTCACCACGTCCGCCTCCAGGCCGTCCACCACTCCGCGCGCCTGCTTGCCGGATCCCGCGTGGGACTGGTTAACCAATACGTTTTGGCCGGTCTTTTGTTTCCATTGCTGGATGAACTCCTGGTTGAATTCGTGGTACAGCTCCCGCGTGGGGTCGTACGACACGTTCAGCAGAACGAAATCGGCCGCCTGCGCCGTTACCGGCGCCACCAGCCCCACAACCGCCGCCGCCGCGGAGATGAACCTTACTAAATGTTTTGCTATCTTCATGGTCATTCCTTTCCAAAAATCATTTTTTCTGTCCAGCCCGCCGTGGCACGGCTAGGGAGGAGGTAGCGAACCGCCCATCGGACAGGCCGGACATTTTACCCATTCCCTAGAAGCTGTAGCCGGCCTGAACGACAAACACGTCATTCGAGGGCTTTTCGCTGGTCCCCAGGCTGGCGTACTCCTCGTCTTTCAGGATGTAGTTCGCCTGCAATTTCAGATTGTGCTTCTTGAAGTAGTACGACACGCCAAACGTGGTGGCCGTGTCCTTTTTCGCCTTCACCGGCCCGCCGTTGGACAGCTTGTTGCTGTCGCCGTAGTCGAAGCTGTCGTACCGCGCGCCCACCGCCAGCTTGTCGGTGA
>JACRGR010000013.1 GCA_016212275.1 Nitrospinota bacterium
ATGCGGGCTTGAACATCCGCTCCCTTTAGATGGCCACCCTTGTTCTTTGTTCCGTCCATGTAAGCACCTCCTTAAACATAAAGTTTATTTTAAGGTCACTTACACAGTTATTGAGACAGTCCCGTCGTCAGAGCGAAGCGAGTGTCGTCCGCAATTCCTGTTTGTCCGGTTCGGAGATGGTGGAGGCATCCAACGCCTTCGTCAATTCCCCCTTCACCTTTTCCTTGTCCACCGCGTTACCCACGGCGTTTTGCATGATCTCCCGCGCGCGGGCAACCTCTTTCAGTTCCAGGTTCGCCGCGGCCAGTATCACGTCCAGGTCGTACCGGATCATGGAAAGGCCGAGCCGGTGGGCCGCCTCGTACAGTTCGATGATCTCCCTGTACTTCCCTTTCTTCATGTACAGGGAACCGATGAACAGCAACCGGTCGCCGTTGCGGGGGCTGATCTTCACCGCCCCTTCCAGCACTTTTATCGCCTCGTCTTCCTTTCCCATCTTCACATACAGCGTGGCGAGATTCTCCATCGCCTTGGTATAGTCCTTGTTTATCTCAAGCGCCTTGCGGAAACATTCCTCCGCCTTCGGGAAGTTTTCCTCCACCGTGCATATCTTTCCCAGTTCACGCAGGGCGCGCGGGGAATTCGGGTTCGCCGCCAGCAATTCCTCGAACTTCGCCTTGGCGGTGGCGTATTCCCTCTTGTTCGCCAGCACGATCCCCTCGCGGAACATTTTTTCCATCTTGGTGGGGTTGTTCTTTTTTTCGAGTATCTTCGCTATCTTGTCTTCCAGCGTTTTCGCCACGAACGGCTTGATGATGTAGCCGTCCACGTTGTCCTCGGCGGCCTCGATGATCTCCTCGGCGTAATTTTCCGCCGTTACCATCAGCACCGAGGTGAACAACATGAACCGCGGATCGTTCTTGATGAACTTCAACACGTCTATGCCATGAACGCGCGGCATGTTCCAATCCAGCACCACGAACTGCACCCGGCTGGGGGAATTGTACATCCGGTCGAGCGTCTCTATCGCCTCGTCGCCGTCGCCCGCCTCGGTTATTTTGAAATACCCCAAAGAATGGAGCATGTTCTTGATGGTCCGGCGCATGTTGGGAAAATCGTCCACCACAAGGACGGACAACTTTTTCTTCTCGGCAATGGTAAGCACTAGTTCACGCCGCCGCGGAAACGCCGCATGAGTTCCCCCCCATTAGGGACCATCAGGACACTTGCGTAAAATCGTTTTTGCCCACGCCGCACGCGGGGCATACCCAGTCGTCGGGAATGTCTTCGAAGGCGGTGCCCGCCGCTATGCCGCTGTCCGGATCGCCCGCTTTCGGATCGTACACCCACCCGCATACGTTACAAACCCACTTTGCCATGCATTCTCCTCTGAAATTCCGATTACTATTTAGGAAGCTTTGCCAGCTTCTCTTCCAGTCCGGCCAGAATATGTTCCAGCGACGCGCGGTGCCTTAGCTCCTGTTCCGCCAGGAAGCGGAACATCTCCTGGGAGGCCTCGTCCTGGTACTCGCCCGCCAGTTTTAAATAAAACTCGTTTGCCTCGGTCTCGCGGGGGATGGCGATGATAAGCGCCTCGATCTTCCGCTCCAAGTCCCTGCGTTCTTTGATGGCCATTAGATGAACTTGCCTCCCAAATATCCCAGGTAGGTCACAAACCCGCTGTTTGCGGCCACCAGGGCGAGGTAATAATACCGGTAATCGCTTTCAGGCGCGGCCACCTCGCCGTTCATTGCGCGCCATGCCACTATCCCGAAAGATGTTACCATAAAAAGAACCCCAAAAATCCGCTTGTGGTTGAAAATTTGGGTGGAACGCCCTTGAAAGCGGGTGCGCCAGTCGGCAAAGCCCGAAAAGAACGCGAACGGCCCGCCTAGCATTCCAAAGATGAAGCAATAGAACGAAGCGGGTTCAAAGCTCGGCGTGCCGGTGACGAAATACGCGCACAGCAGGAAAAACCCCACCGGCATAAGAGCGTTGGTGAAATGGCTCGATATGTGGTGCGTGTGTACAAACCATGGATTTTTTGTCATGGGGCGCTACCTTCAGTTAGGTCAGGCTATCCGACTTTTCTAGATTATACACCGGAAATCCGCCGACAATCAAAGCAAAGTCGGGCATCCCCCCGGCCTATTCCCGGCGTTCGTCCGCGAGTTGGTCCACGTCTATTTCGTAGGTTTTTATCTTGTCCTGCAGGTTCTTGCGGGCGAGCTGAATCATTGCGGCGGTCCTTGAAATGTTGCCCGCGTTTACCGCCAACGCCTTTTCGAGGAACTGTTTCTCGAACGCGTGCTTCGCGTCTTTCAGCGGCGGGATGGCTTCCCCTTCGTACACCACCGCGCGGGACGGCACCTTGCGGATATTTTCCGGCAGGTCCGCCACGTCCAGCACCCCCTTGCGCGCCAGCACGATGCCACGCTCTATCACGTTTTGCAGTTCGCGGATGTTGCCGGGCCAGTCGTAGTCCAACAGGCATTTCATCGCGCGGTCCGCGATGGCGGTGATGTTCTTGTTCACCTCCACCTTGTATTTTTCCAGGAAATAGCCGGCCAGCGCCGGAATATCGCCCCGCCGCTCGCGCAGGGCGGGTGTGCGGATGGAGATGACGTTCAGCCGGTAGAACAGGTCTTCGCGGAACGCGCCGTTCTTCACCTCTTCCGCGAGGTTGCGGTTGGTGGCGGCGATGATCCGCACGTTCGCCTTCACCGGGGCGGTGCCCCCCACCCGCTCGAACTCGCGCTCCTGGAGTATCCGCAGGAGCTTCACCTGTAGCGCGGGGGAAATTTCGCCTATCTCGTCCAGGAATATCGTGCCGCCGTCGGCCACCTCGAACCGCCCCTTCTTTTGCGCTATCGCCCCGGTGAACGCCCCTTTCTCGTGCCCGAACAGTTCGCTTTCCAAAAGCGTTTCGGCCAGCGCGGCGCAGTTCACTTTCACGAACGGGCCGTTCTTGCGGTCGCTGGCGTTATGGATGGCGTTGGCCACCAATTCCTTCCCCGTGCCGCTCTCTCCCATGATCAGCACCGTGGCGTTGGTTCCCGCCACGCTTTCCACCAATTCGGAAATGGCCTTCACCTGCGGCGAGTCCCCGATCATCAGGTTGGAATGCCGCACGCGGGCCAGCTCGTTCTTCAGGTTGCTGTTCTCGCGTTTTATCCGCACGAAGTCCATCGCCTTGCGCACTTCCAATATCAGTTCATCCGGTTCGAACGGCTTGAGGATGTAGCTGAAGGCCCCCTTCTTGATCGCCTCCACCGCGGTCTTCACGCTCCCGTGCGCCGTGATGATGATCACCTCGGTCTCCGGCCACGACTCGCGAATTTTCTCCAGCAGTTGCAGGCCGTTCATCTGCGGCATCATCAGGTCGGTGAGCACCAGCGCGTAGGAGTCCTTCTGCATCTTGACCAAGGCCTCCAGCCCGGAACTGGCGCTGGTGTGCTTGAACCCTTCCTGCGATAGAAGGTGCGCGATGAGCTCCAGGTTGTCCTGGTTATCGTCCACGGCTAAAATTTTTTCCATATCCCCTTGCGGATGATATTATACTCCCGCGTTTATTGTGGCACAGAAATATTTGGTATTTGCGCGCAAACCGGCGGTGTTCCCGCCCTGCTCCGGTGGACGATGAACAGACTATTGACCGACGCACTCATCCTGCTGGTGGACGATACCGAGTCCAACCTTGAACTGCTCGAAATGATCTTCGAGGGGGAAAGGGCGAAGACACTGAGGGCCGCTGGCGGCGAAAAAGCGCTGGAACTGGCGAAAAAGCACGGCGCAGGCATTGATCTCATCATCACCGACATCCGCATGCCCTACATGGACGGCATCCAGCTCACCGGCAAACTGCGTGAACTGCTGGGCCACCAGACGCCGATCATGCTCCTCACCGCCGAACGCAAGACCGACGAACAACTGTCCGCGGGCCTGCAGGCCGGAGCGAACGATTACCTTATCAAGCCAATCAACGAGGTGGAACTGCTCGCGCGGAGCGGCTCCCTGGTGCGCCTCAAACGGGTGTTCGACGAGAACATGGAACTGCAACGCTCGCTCGAACTCAAGGTCATCGAGCGCACCATCGAGGTGGAAATGTCGCGCGACGCCACGATGTTCGCCCTGGCGAAACAGGCGGAGTTCCGCGACCCCGAAACCGGGAGCCACCTCGAACGTATCCGTGAATACGTCCGCCTCCTCGCCGCGCAAATGCAAAAAACCGGTCCTTACCAGAGCCGGATCGACCACACATTCGTGATGAACATCTACAAGGCATCCCCCCTGCACGACATCGGCAAGGTGGGAATACCCGACCGCATCCTGCTCAAGCCGGGGCGGCTGGACCCGGACGAGTTCGAGATCATGAAACAGCATGCCGCGTTCGGCGGGCGCACCCTGCACGAGGCGGAGGAGCGCCTGCTGGCCCCCAACCAGCTTTTGACGATGGCGAAAGAGATCGCCTTTTGCCACCATGAAAAGTGGGACGGCTCCGGCTACCCCGGCGGCATAAAGGGGGAGGAGATACCCCTGCCCGCGCGCATCATGGCGCTGGCCGACGTGTACGACGCGCTCACATCGAAGCGGGTGTACAAGTCCGCCATGTCCCACGAAGAAACCCACGCCATTATCGCCAAAGGGAAAGGAACACATTTCGACCCGGTGGTGATCGATGCGTATGAATCGCTCATCGTCGAATTCGTGAGAATCCGGGACAGCTTCAAGGACGCGGGGTGATCCTCCAGAAAATCCGGGGCGCCATCCGGCGGCACGCGATGCTCAGCCCGGGCGAACGGGTATGCGTGGCGGTATCCGGCGGGCCGGACTCAACCGCCCTTTTGCTCCTCCTTCATGACCTTAAGGATGAACTTGGCGTCACCCTTTCCGTTTGCCACGTCAACCACCGCCTGCGCGGCTATGCGTCGGATGAAGATGAACGGTTTGTGAAAGAGCTTGCCGGGAGGCTATCCCTCCCCTGCGAGACGGCGGCGGTGGACGTGACAAAATACGCCGCGCTCACCGGCTCCGGGGTGCAGGCCGCCGCGCGGGAACTGCGCTACGGTGCGTTCCGCACACTTGCCGCGCACCTGAAGGCGGATAAGGTGGCCACCGCGCACACCGCGGACGACAGCGCGGAAACGCTCCTGATAAACCTTCTGCGCGGCGCGGGGCCGCAAGGGCTTTCCGGCATCCCGCCGGTGCGCGAAGGGTTTTTCATCCGCCCCCTCATCGAAACGCGCAAGGAAGAACTACTGCGCTGGCTGAAGCAAAAAGGCCAGCCGTGGCGCACCGACGCTTCGAACGCGGAGGCGAAATACGCGCGCAACCGCGTACGCCAGTCGCTATTACCAATCATGGAAAAAGAGTTCAATCCGTCGGCGCGCGAGGCACTGGCCCGCGCGGCGGAAATACTTGGGGATACGCATGACTTCATCCGGCATGAGGCCGAAAAGTCCTACGACGCGCTTTTCTCGCCGTCGGAGGATGGCGTGGTGGCGGACCGCGCCGCCTTCGCCCTTCTCCATCCCGCGCTCCAGCGGGAACTGGTACGAACGGCGGTGTTGCGGGTGCGGAAAACCCTTGCGGGCATTTCGTTCGCGCACTTTGAGGAAATCCGCCATCTGGCCCTTTCCGGCATCGGAGGCGAAATTACGCTCAAGGGACTCACGGTCGGCACGGCACACGGAAAACTGTACTTTTCACCCACCCCGTTCACGGCGGTGCAACAGTTCAGTTATCCGCTAAAAGTCCCCGGCACGACCGACATCCCGGAAGCGAATTGCACAGTAACCGGGGAAATGGCGGATGCCCCGCCTGCGCAATTCGACCCGCACTGTGAAGCTGTATATCTGGATGCCGCCGCCATCCCGCCCACTGCCGTCCTGCGTAACCGGCGCGACGGCGACCACTTCCACCCGCTCGGCGCGCCGGGGGGGCGCAAACTGAAAAGGTTTTTCATTGATGAAAAGGTTCCCCGCTGGGAGCGCGACCGCATAGTGCTCCTCGCGGACGGCAACGAAGTTCTTTGGGTGGCCGGGCAAAGGGTTTCTGAAAAGGTGAAAATCACGCCTGCGACGAATTGCATCCTTTGCGTAAAACTGATTCGCCCGCCAGTCTAAAAACCCCGTTGGAGGGGCAATGCTTGCGCTTAAACGTCCACCTTGAATCCCAGATCCAAATCGCTTGCCTGCCGGCCACCGCGTATCCCCCAGTTATCCCGCGGCTGTTCGTTCAAGACAATGAACACTTCCAAAGGTGGAATACCGATTGGCTCAAGATTCTCCACAATCTTTCCAAAGAGCGCCCTCTTCGTTTCTTTACTCCTGCCGGAGAACATGGAAATTTCGATGAGAGTGTATTTTTCTCCCTTTCCCGGAGGAATTTCGAAATCTTCGTACTCTCCCAACACTTGGGTGCGGTCGTGGTTTGGGATTTTCAGCGCTTCCACGAGCGCACAATGCACCGCATTGAGCATTTCATTTTTCTCGCGGGGGGAAAAGCTCCCCTTGCGAACGCTGATCCTTACCACGGGCATCGTTCAGGCATTCCTTGTGACGCTAAAACGCTTCCACCAGCGCCTTGCTTTGGTTCTTTAGCTTCTGCGCCATGTATTTGGCCACCTGCCGGATGAATTTCAACTGGGTATCGCAGGTAAGCCGACCGATGGCCTGCCCGTCCGCCGCGAACGCGAAGCACTCCATCGCCGCCATCACGCTGGCCGAACGGTGTCCGTCCAAAAGCATCGCCATCTCGCCGAACACGTCCCCCGCCGAAAGGTTGGCGATCTTCACCTTGCGCCGCTTGGTGTCGCTCTCCTTGATGATCATCACCTTTCCCTTTAGGATCACATAGAAGCAGGCGTCCACCGCGTCCTCCTTGATGACGTATTCATGCGCGGCGTATTTTTTTATGGCTCCGCACTTGAGCACTTCGGCAAGCTCGTCCATGGTGAACGGCGAAAAGAAATCCACCGCCTGCAAAAGCTTGAGCCGTTTTTCCAGTTCGAAATCGTCCATTGTTCCCTCTTCCCCGGCGGCCTATCCGCCGCACCCGGCCCGTATATTCTACTACACCGAAATCCGCTTTGTAATTGCCGTCCCGCTATGGTACACATAGACGGAATATGAAACGCCTGCTTATCATCCCGCTCCTGTTGATCGCGGCATTTGCGGCCTCCTGCGCCAAGGAGCCGCCCAAAGAGCCGGTGACCGACTCCAGCTATTTCAACCAAAAGCTGGGAAAACTGTCGGACGACCTGATAAAGAAAGCGGCCCGCAAGCCGCGCAAGGTGGCGGTGCTCGATTTCGTGAACCCGAACGGCAAAACGTCCCAGCTAGGCAAATACCTCACCGCGAAGTTCAGCGAACTCTCCATTCAAAAAAACCTGTTCCAAACCCCGGTGGAAGGCGAAGTGTCGAAGGCGCTTAAAACGCTCGGCATCGCGTACAACGGCACGATGGACGGCGCATCGGCCAAGCGGCTGGGCGAGGCGATCGCCGGCGACGCCATCATCGTGGGCATGATCTCCGATCTGCAAAAAGGGAGCGATGTGGACCTGGTGGTCAGAATGATAGACACCAAGACCGGCACGGTGATCTCCGCCTCCAGCGCCAGCTTTTTGCGGAGCAAACAGGTAAGCTCGATGCTTGAAAGCTTCTAACGAAAAAAGTGGATGAAACGAAAGTAAAACTCTGCGGCCAAACGCGCCGGGAAGACATCGCGTTCTCGTTCGCCAGCGGCGCCGATTTTTGCGGCGTGGTCATCGAAGTCCCCTCTTCCCCCCGCAGCCGAACCGTGGAGCAGGCGGCGGAACTCTTCGCGGGGAACAATGAGCGCATTTTCGCCCTCACCGCCGACGCGCCGATGGCGCTGTACGCGGCGATAGCCAAAACGCTCAAGCCCGGCTATTTCCAGTTGACCGCGAACGAACCCCCGGAAGACGTGAAAAAGATTCGCGCCGCATTCGGCATACCGGTCTTCAAATCGCTCCACCTGCCGCGGGAAGGGATCGCGGGAGAAACGGCGGAAACATTCGTGGAAACAATGCTGGCGTACCTTTCAGCCGGGTGCGAGGGTTTTGTGCTGGATACGCTTGTGCCGGGAATGTACGGCGGCTCCGGAAAAAAATCCGATTGGGAACTGGCGCGCAAGATCGTTTCCGCCGCGAACGCGAAAACGCTTTTGGCAGGCGGCATATCGCCGGAAAACGCCGCGCAAGCCGCCGCCGTTGGCGCGTATGGCATTGACCTGGCCAGCGGAGTTGAAACCGCCCCCGGCGTGAAATCGCGCGAGAAGATTGCGGCATTATTCGCGGCGCTGGGGAGAAGCACGCCTTGAAACGCGCACATGTCATGCCCGTGAAAACGGGCATCCCGCAGGGCCGCGTTGCGGCCATCGCGGACAGGAGTGTCCGCGCCACCAAAGACATCGGAAACATCATGTTGGCGGTTGCCCTTCTCATTGCAAGTATCCCTTGTGCGGGAAATGCCGATGACGGCCTTTCGCCTCCCGTGTTGCTGAAAACCGAGGCGGGTGAATCCTTTTGCCGCATCGAGTGGTCCCCCTCCCCCGCCTCCGGGTACAACGTCTATATGAAAACCGGGGCGGGAGAATACCAAAAGCTCAACGCCGCCCCCATCACCGATACGTTCGCGCGTCTGGTGGACCTGATCAACGGCATGCCGTACACTTTCGCCATCACCGCCGTGGGAGAAAATGGCGCGGAGTCCGCCGCCACGCCAACCCCGCGGATGATCCCCAAGGGGTACGGCTACCACACGCTCCCGGTGAAGGGGGGCAAGGGAGCGGGCAACTACATCCTTTTTTCCTCGCCCTTCGAGCATAAGACAAAATCACCCAAAGATATGTTCTCCTACCTCCCACCGTACCGGCAAAGCCGGTGGCGCGTGTTTTCGATGGACAAGAACGGCTACCACGAATATGAGGACATGAAATCAATGGAGCCGGGCAAGGGATACTGGTTCATCTCCTCCGCGAACAGCGAACTGTTCTTTTCCGGTAAAACGGCGCAAGGCCCGTTCGCCATCCGATTGCAACCCGGCTGGAACCTCATCGGCTCCCCTTACCTTTTCCCGGTCGAATGGCGGGAAGTGATCCGCAACAACCCGCACGCGGAAAGCTTGCTGGACGCGGCGGTGTGGGAATTCGCCAACGGCGGCTTCGGTAAAATGGGAACGCTCCTGCCGTTCCACGGCTACCTGGTATATAGCGCGGCGGAGGGAGACGTGGAGATCACCATCCCCCCCACCCCTTCCGAGCCAAAAGTCTTCCAGGAAGAAGCGTCAGGTGGACTTCTAACGATGGGCGGAGGGACAGGGACCAACTGGATGATGAAATTGGCGGCGGACGACGGCACGTTCAAAGACGCGGACAACCTTTTCGGGTTCGGCGCGCCGGTTACGGCCACCTCGCCGGAGCCTCCGGCATGGCCCCAGCACCTTTCGCTGTACTTCACCCGCAAGAGCGAAACAGGCAAGCGGTTTTCCTCCGACCTGCGCCAAAACGTGAAAAAATGGACCGCCATCGTCGAGGGCGGACAAAACAAAATCGTGAGGCTCTCATGGAAAACGCTCGCGGGAAGCCCCAAAGCGGTGATCACCGACATCGCCAACAACCGGAAAACCGATATGGCGAAATATTCGTCATACACGTTCACGCGGGAGAACAACGCCCCGCGCACATTCCTCATCACCGAACGCTGAACGGACTTCCCTTTTTTTTCCACGCATTTTTCGGAGCGCCACCTCTATTGCTTTTCTCAAAACAGGCGTAAAATGAACTCAAGCCAGAGTGAGGTATGCGGACATGACGGAAACAGTCATTACTCTGGGGGGCAAAGCAGGCCAAGGGTTGATCACGGTATCCGACCTTCTGTTGCGATACCTTTCGAGATCGGGCCATTTCGTGTTCGCCGCGCAGGACTATATGTCGCGCGTGCGGGGCGGCCACAATTTCATGCAAATTCGCATCGCAAGCGATCCTGTTTTCGCGCCGCTCCCCACGTCGCACATCCTTGTGGCCTTCGACCAGCGGACGGTGGATGAGCACAAGGATGAACTGATTATACCCGCGCTGGTACTGCACGACATTGACGATGTGAAAGCGTCCGGCAACGCCACGTTCATCGGCATTCCGATAAAAATGTTCGCCCGCGAAGCGGGGCATCCCGTCTATGGCAATTCGGTTGCGCTGGGCGCTATCGCGGCGGTCATCGGGCTGAGGCTCGACGGACTGATAACCCTTCTCACGGAGAGCTTTGGCAAAAAGGGCGGCGACGCGGCGCAAAAGAACGTGCAAGCCGCCACGCGAGGATACAATTATGTGAGAGATGCCTTTCCTTTTATCGGCGTTACGCTTCCCCGTCCGGGGGAAAAACCGAAAATGCTCATCAATGGTTCGCAGTCCATCGGGCTTGGCCTCATCGCGGGCGGCCTGCAGTTCATCAGCGCGTACCCGATGTCCCCCTCCACCGGCGTGTTCAATTACGTCACCTCGCACGCGGCGGAGCTTGGCATCCTATCGGAGCAGGCGGAAGATGAGATAGCTTCCGTCAACATCGCATTGGGCGCGTCCGCCGCGGGAGCGCGCGCCGCCACCAGCACATCCGGCGGCGGGCTGGACCTGATGGCGGAGGGGATCAGCCTCGCGGGAGTGGCGGAAATACCGATTGTGATAGCGAACATTCAAAGGCCGGGACCGGCCACCGGACTGCCCACCCGCACCGCGCAGGAAGACTTGGACTTGGCGCTGAACATCGGGCATGGAGAATTTCCCCGTTTCGTGTTCGCGCCGGGCACCGCGGAAGAAGCGTATTACACGGCGGCGCACGCCATGAACCTGGCGGATAAATACCAGGTGCCCGTGTTTGTGCTGGGGGACCAACTGCTGGTGGATAGCTATGTGACGCTGGATAAACTGAACCTCGGCAAAGTGAAATACAAAAACCACCTCGCGGACGCGAACAAGGTCAAGACCCCTTACAAACGGTATCAACTCACTCCATCCGGCGTATCGCCGCGCCTTCCATACGGCGTGCCGGATACCCGCGTGATGTTCGATAGCCACCTGCACGAAGAGGACGGGCACATCACCGAGAACATCGAGATATGCCGCAAGATGGTGGAAAAACGGTTCCGCAAACTTGCGGGAATGATAAAAGAACCATTGGGGCCAACCTTGTACGGTGACAAAAAACCGCAAATAACGCTTGTTTGCTGGGGTTCCACCTACGGCGCGGCGCGCGAGGCGGTGGATGCGCTGAACGCGGCGGGCATCGGCGCGGCGCTGGCGCATTTCAACCGTGTATCACCGTTCCCCGCGAAAGAGGCGGCGACATTTCTCAAAGGAAAAAAGGCTGTGCATGTGGTGGAGGGGAATTATCAGGGACAGTTCGCGCGGCTATTGGCGCGTGAAACGGGGTTCAAAACGGGCGAACCGATCCTGCGGTACGACGGCAGGCCGTTCACCGCCCGCTACATACTGGACGGGCTAAAGAGGATATACGGCAATGGAAAATTCAGGCGGGTTTCACTATGAAGGGGAAAAGGCGTGGTGCGCCGGGTGCGGCGACTTCGGCATCCTCGCGGCGCTGGAAAAGGCCCTACTAAAATCGGGCAAACGGCCGGACGAGGTGCTGGTGGTCTCCGGCATCGGGCAGGCCGCGAAAATGCCCCATTACATAAAAACGAACGGGTTTAACGGACTGCACGGACGGGCGCTTCCCCCCGCCTTCGGTGCGAAGGCGGCAAACCACAAATTGACCGTGATCGTCGCCAGCGGCGACGGCGACATGTACGGCGAAGGGGGAAACCATTTCATCCACAATATCCGGCGGAACATCGAAATAACCGCCATCGCGCACAACAACCAGATATACGGACTCACCAAGGGACAGGCATCCCCCACCTCGGAGCGCGGGATGAAGACGAAACTCCAGCCGGAAGGCGTCATCCTCACTCCGTTCAATCCGATCGCGGTGGCCATCGCGCTGGACGCGCCGTTCGTGGCGCGGAGCTTTTCGCAGGAGGTCGAATTGACGGCGGAACTGATACTGGAGGCGATGAGTGTGCCGGGATTCGCGTTCATCGACGTTTTGCAACCGTGCGTCTCGTTCAACAAACTGAACACCTATGAATGGTATCAAAAAAGGTCATACAAACTGGGGCCGGACCACGACCCCGCGGACAAGGCGAAGGCGCTCGAAAAAGCGTTTGAGTGGGGCGAACGAATCCCGCTGGGGGTCATCTACAAAAACCCGCGCCCCGGCTATGTGGCAAACACCATTGGACTGGACTCCGAACCGTTGATAAACAAAACCACCGCGCTGGAGGACGTAAAACGGCTTACGGAGAAATTTTATTAACGCCCCCCGGCAAACCGGCGGGGGTATAATTGAGTTAAGGCGAAGGCCATGAAAAAGACAACTCCCCGGCCCCTTGATAGGCCGGCGCTAAATAGGGTTTCTTCAACGCGATCTGAAAACCCTTTTCGGCGGGCGCCTTTCCATAGACGCCCGCCCTGGGAGGTGTTCGAATGTCACCGGTATTAACGGCAACGGCAAAATACGAACCAAAAACATTTCCCCACCTGCGCGGCCTTAAGGGCATCACCCCCGTGCAAATCGAAGAGCACCTGAAGCTCTACGGCGGATATGTGAACAACACGAACATCCTGCGGGAGAAAATTGCCCGCATCGTGGACGCGGGCGAGGCGGGGTCGGTGGAGTTCAGCGAACTTGTCCGGCGGCTCGGATTCGAATACAACGGCATGCGGTGCCATGAACTGTACTTCGACAACCTGACGGGAACCCCCGCGGAAGCAAGCAGGGGCCTGAAAGCGGCCATCGAAGAATCGTTCGGCAGTTGGGCAAGCTGGGAGATCGAGTTCCGCAAGATCGCCGCCATGCGCGGCGTGGGCTGGGTCATCCTCTACAAAGACCCGGAAACCGGATACCTGAGCAACCACTGGATCGGCCTGCACGAGGAAGGGCATCCCTGCGGATTCATTCCCGTGCTGGTGATGGACGTGTGGGAACACGCCTGGACCGCCTACCTGAAACCGACGGAGCGGGCGAAATACATAGACGACTTCTTCAGCAACATCAACTGGGAAGCCGTGGGCGGACGTCTCGGTTTGTAAACGGATAAAGGGGGCCGTATCGTCGTCGGCCCCTTTTGCCTTTTTGTGCGGACGCACTTGGCGCTTCGGCTATTTCCCCACCTTTTCGGATATTTCCTTGGCGCTCACGCCTATCGCGTCCAGTTCGTACCTCATCATTTCCTTGTCGATGGTCTTTGTGCCGCCCACCATCATGAAGGACTCCTCCGACCGGTACTCCTCGGCGGTCTTGCCACTGCTGGCCACGAGCTGTCCGTCCCTGTCAATGAGCACATAAACCGCGCTGACAATGGCCGTTCCCTGCCCCGATCCGCCGGTGAACGAACTGAAGAATTTGCTGGCCCCTTTTGTGCCATACCCAAGATAGAGCGATTGTAGCCACACCCCGTCCATTCCCGTGTCGAGGCAGAACTGCTTTGCGGCTTCCATCACCGCCTTTTGGTAATCACCGCATCCCAGGCAATCCACCCATACCACTTCCACGAACGGAAGCCCATCGGCCTGCGTCCAGCGTTTATACCGCTCTTCCGATGGCTTACCGGGGATCTTGCCGAAATTGTCTTTCAGGGCCTTGGCGAACTTGGCGATCGCTTCGTCCTTGCCAAGCTCCTTGGCGGAAACCGCCTGCCATTTCCTCACTCCTGAAAGTTTGGCCTTGTACTGCGAAAGGGCTTGTTGGGTCACTTCCTTGAAATCGAACCCTTCGGCGAGGGATTTGTCATCCTTGGTGGCCTCGGTTTCCTGCCCCACATTGGACAGCGCGCCCAGCCCGTCGGTCGCACCCACGACGTTGTACACCCCCATGCCCAATATGGCGATCTTCGCGGGAGCATCGGAAGTGAGAACGCTTTTATTTTCCGCGAATGAACCTGAAACAAGAACCAGAGAGAGAATCAAGAAAGTGAGGAAAAACCTTTTATCCATGACCACTCCTCCATATAAAGGTGTTGAAAAACGCGCTACCCCATCTTCAGTCTACGTTCACGGATGACACTGTTTGAACCATTCCCAACCGCCTTCATGCTACGCCTGTCGCCAGGAACAAGCAACACACGAGAAAAAATGCCGGTTGTTCCCTTCCCCAAACGGTTTTGGTTTAAAGTTTCTTGCCGCCGTTCCGAAAAGAAAGAAAGGAAAAGAATTTATAGAATTTTCAGCCTGGAAGGCAGGCCCTTGCTATTCAACCTGTTACACCCCCACCCCCAAAACAGCAGACCCTAAAGTTTTCTGATACAATGCCGATACAATAGCCGTAGTACCATGATGAATGGTACGGCGAGTTGAACAGGCGATATTGGAGGTGGCTACAATGAAAATATTTGGTCCGGATCAAAACCCGTACAAAAAAGGGGTTGGGGGAACCGGAAAGGCGGGCGAAAAAGGCAAAGCGGCCCAAACCGCCGGCGTTTCTCCCAAAGATACTGGCGCGACCCCGGCAAGCGCGCAAACGGCGTCCGAAAAGATTCTGGTGTCCGACCTTGGCAGGGAAGTGGCGAAGATCCACGAACAGATCAAGAAGACCCCGGACGTGCGCGCCGAAAAAGTGAAAGAACTCAAGGACAAGATAGACAGCGGCTCGTACTACGTTTCCAGCGACAAGATAGCGAACAAGATCATCGAAGACGTTGTAAAGAACAGCCAGGGGAAATAACCCTCTCCGTTTTCAAACGGGCGGGGTTTTACTCCTGGCGGGCTTCCGGAGGATTCGAAGCCCGGTAGTCCCGGATAAAGAAATTCACCATCGTCCCCAACCGTCCCAGCACATCGGCGGGAAAATCCTTCCCGGCAACCACTTTTTCCGAACCCATCATCCACACGGTCCCCTTGCGCAGGCGGTATGTGGTGGTGATGGTCGCATGGCTGTACACATTCACGTCGAGCAGGTACACTTTCCCTTCCGGCCCATCCTGCCGGGCGATGGCGACATTGATGAATGAAAGCGGCGGGGCCGACCTTTTTTCCACCACGGACAGCCTGGAGGCGGTCAGCCAGTCTTCCACGCTTTTTTTCACCGCCCCGGCGGTAAGTTCGCCATCACCGTCGAACTGCGCCACGGAGACCGCAAACCGGTTCGGCAGGCCGATAAGGTTTTCCTGTTGCAACGTGAGCGACTCGGCGGAAACCGGCAGTAAGACGGCTAACGCCACGACGATAAAAGCCAAGCACTTATTCACAAATCCTCCAAACGAACCCTATACTTCATTATTATCGAATTGCCGCGGCGGTTCAACCAGTCAGGGGAAAAACGGCGTGACGGCGAAAAGCGCCACCGCCGCCAATGCCCCCGCCCCGGCCATCATCCATTGGCCGTCGCGCCCCGGATGTTCCAATGCGCTTTCCCCCATTGGCGCGAAATAGGCCGCAACGGAAGAGAGCAGTACCAGCGGCGCGCCCGCGGAGGGGATGAACGCCGTCATCCAACAAAACGCCGAAAGGAGCGAAGCGCCCCCCATCCCCCAGAATATTTTCCCATTTTGCCTTCCCGCGCCGCTCCATATATGGAAAACACCGGCGGAAAGCGCGCCCGCCAGAGCGAAGTAAAACGGAAACGGGTCATCGGCGCCCGCCGCAACCGTGGCGCAGGCGGATGCGATGAACGACAGCACCCAAAAGGACGGCGGCGGACCGGTCCCCTCTTCCGGGAACCGCAAGCGTCCTCCCGCTTCCATCAGCAGGGTGAATAAAAAATAAAGCGAGAACGCCTCATGTCCCGCGCCGGCGAAGATCGCCGTGCCCGCGGCGGAAAATATGAACGCGGTACCCTTCCGCGTTATCCCCATCCAGTACATCAAAAACCCCGCGGCGATGGAAATGAACGCCGCGTTCACCGGACTGCGCAAAAACACCAGGTTCGCCGCGTCCAGCCCGAACAGGATCGCCAGCGCTCCCGCCGATGCGACTTCTCCAACGAGCGTATCGCCGCCATTCACAATGCGGGACGAAACCAGCCGGGCGACGCCAAGAAATACCAGCCCCCACGCGGCGGCGGCGAACAATGTGCCGTCCCATCCGCACCACAGGGCGACGGAAGTAGCCATCCACTTGAGCATGAACCGCCGCATGGGGAAATCACTCAATATCCCCACATGACGCACAGCGCCCCGCCACCCCCACGCGGCCAGCCCCGCCATCGCCAGCCCGGTGGCGCCGCGCGAAACCGCGATTAGCGCGAATGCCGAGACGAGGAAAAACATCGCTTGAAAGACCGCTTCGGGGGGCTTGCGGGAAAACGCGACCCATAGGCAAGGCACCGCCGCCATTCCCGCCACCGCGTATAACACGGCGGTGTAATCCACGAACTTCAGCGCAACCGCCCCCGCCAATGTTGCGAGATAAACGGCCAGCGGCAGGTTACTCATCCACCGACTCTATCAAGCCGTCATAGGCGAGCGAAACGCCCGAAGGTAAAGCCGCTGAGACCTCCGAATGCAAAATGTCGTGGTTCATGTGCGTCAGGTATCCCTTTTTCGCGCCCGCGGAACGGATCGCCGCCACCGCCTCATCCACCCCGAAGTGCGTGGAATGCGGCTTGCGTTGCACCGCGCCCATCACAAGCAGGCGCAACCCCCGCATCTTTTCCATCGTGGCGGGCGGGATGGCGTTGCAGTCGGTTACATAGGCAAGCGGACCGAACCGGTAGCCAAACACATCCGACGAACCGTGTTTCACCGGCAACGGCTCCACCGTTTTGCCGAACAGTTCAAACGGCGGTTCCACGGGATGCAACGAGAGCTTTGGTTTGCCGCCCCCCTCGTACGCCGTTTCCGCGAAGATGTAGTCGAACCGCCGACGCAGTTTTTCCAGGGTATCGGGCGGCCCATAGCAGGGTATCTCTTCGTGCTGGATGAAATTGAAACTCCGCAGTTCGTCAATGCCATGCACATGGTCGGCGTGCGCGTGGGTGAACAGCACTGCGTCTATCCGCTCCAGCCCGTGGCGCAACGCCTGCGCGCGCAGGTCGGTTGATGCGTCTATCAGCACGTTTCGTTCAATCGGGCCGTCTTGCCAGCTTATCAGCGCGGACGTGCGAAGGCGGTTGTCCCGGACATCCGTGGAGGAACATACCCGGCAATGGCACCCGATCATCGGCACGCCGGTGGAGGTGCCTGTCCCGAGAAAGAGTATCTTCAGGCTACCCATCAGCCGGTGTAGCGCGGCGTGAAATCCTGCGGCAACTTCAGGTGGTCGAACACCCGCCCGGCGATGAACGCCGCCAACTCTTCAATCGTTTTCGGTCGGTGGGTGAACGCGGGCATGGCGGGAAGGATGGTCCCCCCCGCCCGGCTGATGCGGAGCATGTTTTCCAGATGGATGTCGGAAAGCGGGGTCTCGCGCGGCACCAGTATCAACGGCCTGCGTTCCTTCAGGTGAACGTCCGCCGCCCTCTCCAGCAGGTCGGTGGAAACGCCGGAAGCGATACGGGCCAGGCACCCCATACTGCACGGGGCAACCACCATCCCGGCGGTGAGGAAAGAGCCGCTGGCGATGGGAACATCATACCGGCCGTTGTCATGCACGGTCACGCCAGCGCGGTTGAAATAGCCGGGCGGTATGTCCATCTCATCCTTCAGGATCACCTGCGCCGTCGCGGTAATGACCAAGTGGGTCTCCACGCGAGCCGCCACCAGACGGTCGAATATCTCTTTGCCGTACACGGCGCCGGAAGCGCCGGACATGGCCAATACGATCGGTGCCAAGGGTTACTGCTTTTCCTTTTGGAACGTCACCGAACCTAATTCTTCCGCGCGCGCGGTGACCACGCCGCCGGACCGCACGAACTCGAATACCGTGCCGCTGTAAATACTGCCGCCGATCTCGCCGCCGTCCGCAAGCCGAACGGCCACTTCCAGCCGGTTGAGTTCCTTTTTTCCGAACTCGATGGAAACCGTGTCGGCGATCTTCACGCTCACCCGTTCCCTGCCGGTGTCTATCCGCAGATCGTTTTCAATCCCCGACGACACGCGCTCGGCGGAGAATTTCCGCCCGTCCGAAGCAACCACTTCCGCCGGACGGTCCGCAACGGGAACTGCCGCTTCCGTCTGGACTTGACCGCGCTTTCCCGGAGCAACCCCAACGCCATTCGGCGCGGAAGAAGTCCCTTGCACGTTCCCACTTGACGCCTTGGACCCCGCGGACGTCCCCGGATGGTAGCCGGGCACATGGTATATCGTTGGCGGCCTCGAAGGCGTGGGCGCGGGCGGCGACGCGGGAGGAGGCGGGGGCGTGTATGTGGAAGCGCCGCTCGCATGTATCAGCGCGCGCTGAGCGGCGAGGCCCGGAGCGAAGGGAATGGCCTGTGCAATGCCAACGGCAATAATGCCGACAACCCCGGCAATAAGAAGAACGCGATTCATCACCGGATTATATCACCGAATTTATTTCATAGTCGAAACACCCATCCGGCTGGTGGATGTTTACAAGCGGCGGAAAGAGGCGTATCTTTAAATCAGGGAAGGCAGGTGCATAACAATGGCAGTTTCCGGCGCCGGCAAGGTGTATAAGCCGCCTCCTCCGGTCAAAACGAGGAAAGCACCGATTACCCCGCACCGTGAATACAATCCGGCCAGAAAAGCGGCCTCAGCCCCCAAACGGCGCATTCCCGAACGCCCCTCCCGCATCGCCACCAACGCCTAGTCATTAGCGGTAAATACCATTGGGGAACCTTTCTGGAGAAAGTTTCCCCCAAACCCGCTCCAAAGACTTTTGATTCAGGGAAAAACATCCCCTTTAAAGGGGATGTTTTTCCCTGAACGATAAAGCTTTTTGGAGAGAGCTTGAGAGAACCTTTTTCCCCGAAAAAGGTTCTCTCAATTGGCATTTCAGGAATTGGCGGGCGCGGGGACTTCCACCCAGGCGATCTTTGGAAGTTCCCGGTATTTGCCGTTCAGGTCCATGCCGTATCCGAAGAGCCAGTAGTCCACCGGTTGTCCTTCGGGTGAGCGGATGGGGCGTTCGGCGAATTTGAGGTCATGCACGAGGAAATGCGCCATATGCGAATGGCGGGCGTACTTGTTCACCACGGCCGCGATCCGCACTTCCGCAGGCACCATATCCTCCACCATCCGTTTGATGAAATGCGCGGTGGCGCAGGTATCGATGATGTCGTCCACGATGAGCACACGTCCGCGGCGCATTTTTTCCGGCGGTAGCGCGCCTTGCTCAAGAGCCACGTCGCCGGTGGAGCGGGTGCCGAGGGTATTGGACAGCTTGACCGCATGAACATCGTGCGGCACGCCCAGCGCGGCGAGTTCCTTTTGCAAATCCTGGGTGAACGGCTTCGCGCCGTTGAGCACCGAGACCACTTGAAGCGGCACGCCACCGCCGCACCAATCGGCAACCTCGCCCGCCACGCGGCGCACGCCGCTGGCGATAAGGCTCTCGGAGATCACCACCGGGGCGTTCATTTGCGCGCCGCCGTGTTCTATGGCGAGGTATTCTTCAAATTGCATCTTCGTTCTTTGTCGCAAAATTCCCCGCCCCTGTCAAGCCAATATAAATATTATCCGCGGATTACACAGATGGTACCATCAGCCCAATCGGCGTCAATCTGCGCAATCTGTGGATAACTTCCGGCTTACGTTCGGACAAAACCTGTGATACCATTTTTACCGGAGTTGGAGAACTAAATACCTTCGAAAAAAAGTGAGGGAAGCGTTGGCGCAATTCCGTCTTTTCCCGGTCGTTTCGCCACAGTGTTGCCCATTGCCCTTTAAGTGCGCGTTGGCATGAAGAACAAAAACGACCGCCCCGGCAAACCGATCGAAGGAACACCGGGGAAGATACCCTTGGACAACCCCTTCTTCAAGGCATTGTTCGACCAGGCGGTCACGCCCCTGTTCGTGTGCGACCCCTCGTCGGCGGCCATCCTGTACGCGAACGAGGCCGCCAGCGGCTGTCTGGGATATTCCCTTCCAGAGCTACTCAACAAAGTGCATATCACGGACATAGACACGGCACTGCCCGACGCCTTTTTTTGGCTGGAACATATAAAAGAAGTCCGCGACAAGGGGTTCCCCTTCCGGGAAAGCCACCACCGTCGCAAGGACGGCTCCGTGTTCCCCGTGCGGATACATTCGCAGTTCCTGTCGGTGGAGAACAAGCAGTACGCCATCTATTGGGCGCGCGACATTTCCAGCGTAGCGGCCAGCGGCGAGCCGAGCGAACGCCCCGCGAGGAACATGGAAGAATGGCAACGGGCGGAGAAACTGCTCCGCATCCGCGCCTATCAGCAGGCGGCGGTCGCCAAGCTGGGGCTGAAGGCGTTGCAGGTGCGGGATCCGCAAGAGGTCATGGAAATTGCCGCAAACACCGTTACCCGCATCCTCGATACCGAATTCGGCGGAATACTTGAGCTTCAGCCGGACGGCAAATCGCTGGTGCTCATGGGAAACGGCGGCTGGAAAACGAAAAAAGCGGGGCAGTTCAACATCCCCATCTTCCCCGGTTCGCAGGTCGCTTATATCCTCGCTTCCTCCGAGCCGGTGGTGGTGCATGACCTTCCCTCCGAAACCCGGTTCACCCCCCAGCCCTCGCTCGCCGACTTCGGCGTGAAAAGCGGCGTGAGCATCCCCCTGCGGGTGAAAGGCCGGGTATGGGGCATATTCGGCACCCACACCACGAAGCTGAGGAAGTTCACCGAGGACGAGATCAACATCTTCCAATCCATCGCGAACGTGCTGGCGATGGCGATAGAGCGCGCGCTGGACGACGAGGCGCTCCGCCTGAATGAAGCCAGTCTCGCCAGAGCGCAAACGATCGCGCGGCTGGGGAACTGGACGTGGAACCTGGCGAAACACGAATGCGACTGTTCCGACGAGTGCTTCCGCATATTCGACCAGCCGCGAATATCCCGCTTCGGCAAGGAAACCGCCGTCGAAAGCGACTCCGGAATGAAATGGGACGCGGAATGTTTCCGTATCGTGGGATTGAACGCGGACGGAACCAAGAACGGCTCTTTCTTCAAATTGGTGCATCCCGACGACCGGGAACGGGTCCACCGCTCCTTCCAGTCGGCGCTCAAGGGCGAAATACCGTTCAGCGTGGACTACCGCATCTTCCTGTCCGACGGCTCCCATCGCCACGTCCACGACGAGGCGGAGATCACGTTCGACGAGAACGGCGCGGCGGTGAAGGCGGTCGGCGTGATGCAGGACATCACGGAGCGCAAGCAGGCGGAAGAGGCGGTGAAGCGGAGCGAGGAACGCTACCGCCTATTGGTGAACAACTCGCCCGACATCATCTATTCCTTTTCCGACAAGCGGGGCGGCATCTTCTATTCATCCCGCGCCGAAGTGATACTCGGCTACCCGGTGGGCCATCTGTACGCGAACCCGTATCTTTGGAACGAGTCCATCCATCCGGACGACTGGAGCACGATAGCCAACGCCATTGTCGCATTCAACGGGGGGAAGGACTTCGACCTGGAATACCGCGTGAAAAACAGCAAAGGGGAATGGCTGTGGTTCCGTGACCGCTCCATCGGGCGGCGGACCGAGGGGGAAGAGGTCATCATTGACGGCATCGCCACCAACATCACCGAACACAAAAAGGCGGAGGAGGCCCAGCGTCAACTGATCGCCATCATCGAGACCACCACCGACTTCGTGGCGACCGCCGACGCCAAGGGGAACGTGCTGTACTACAACAAGGCGGCGCGCAAACTGCTCGGCATCGGGGAAGATGAGGACATCTCAAAAATACGCATTCCCGATACCCACCCCGAATGGGCGACCAAGCTCGTTTTGGAAGAAGGCCTCCCTTCGGCGATCCGCGACGGCGCATGGAGCGGCGAAACGGCTTTCATTAACCGCGACGGAAAAGAGATACCGGCCTCGCAAGTGATCATCGCGCACAAGGACGCGGTGGGTAACGTGCAACTGTTCTCCACTATCGCGCGCGACATCACCGAATTGAAAAATGTCCAGGAGGTGCAGACCGAACTGCGCCAGCGTTACGAAGGACTGCTGAACAACCTGAACGTGGGCGTTTACCGCCGCACGCTGGACGGGCAGATACTGGAAGCCAACCCCGCTTTCATGCAAATAATGGAAGCCGGTTCAAAAGAGGAAATGCTCAATACCAACGTAAGAACACTGGCCGCCAGGGACCCGGAGCGGTTCAAGGAGATCAACGCGAGGCTGGTGGAAAACGGTTTCCTGAAAAACGAGGTCGTAGAGGGAATAACCTTGAAGGGGCGACGGATATTGACCTTGCTCAGCGGGGTGCTGAAAAAGGACAAGAGCGGCAAGGTCGTTTACGACGGCATTGCCGAAGACATCACGGAAAAGCGGCGGCTGGAAGAACAGTTGGTGCAAGCGCAGAAGATGGAAGCGGTGGGGCAACTCACTGGCGGCATCGCGCACGACTTCAACAACATCCTTTCCTCCATCTCCGGCAACTGCTACCTGCTGAACCAGAAAGCGGGGATAAACCCGCAAATGACCGAGCATATAGAACACATCAAAAAGGCGGTGCAACGCGGCGCGAACCTGACGAAAGACCTGCTCACGTTCGGACGCAGACAACCGTTCAACCTCAGGACGGTCGCCATCGAGGACGTGGTGCGCGATACCAGACAACTGCTCTCCAGCGTCATCCGCGAAAACATAGACCTGCGCACCAACATCGCGGAAAAGGGACTTGCCATAAAGGCCGACGCCATGCAGATAGAGCAGGCGCTCATCAACCTGCTCACCAACGCGCAGGACGCCATGCCGGACGGCGGCAGGATCACCATTGACGTTCACCGGATGGCAATAGACGCGCCATTCATCGCCAAACAGGGGTTCGGCATGCCCGGCGATTACGCGCTGGTGACTGTCGCCGATACCGGTACCGGCATGGACGAGGCTACCCAAAAGAGGATATTCGAACCGTTTTTCACCACCAAGGAATTCGGCAAAGGAACCGGGCTGGGGCTGGCGATGGCGTACAGCATAGTGAAACAGCACGGCGGGTTCATCGTGGTTCATAGCGGCTTGGGCAGGGGAACGGCGTTCAGGATATACCTCCCGCTGTGCGAAAGCGCGGCGGAAAAGGCCCCGCAGGCCGCCGGGCAAAAGGCGGACGGCGGGAGCGAGACGGTCCTGCTGGCCGAGGACGAAGAGGACGTGCGGGCAGTCACCAAGGCGTTGCTGGAGCGGGCCGGTTACACGGTCATCACGGCGGAGAACGGCGAGGACGCGGTGGGCAAATTCGTGGCGAACCGGGACCGCATACAGCTGTGCATTTTCGACATGATCATGCCGAAAAAGAACGGCAAGGAAGCGTATCAGGAAATTCGGAAAATGTGGCCGCAAAACAAGGTGCTCTACTTGAGCGGCTACACCGCCAACATCTTCCAGTCGGACGACATGGAAGACGACAGTTTCAATTTCCTGCCCAAACCGGTGCTTCCGGAAGATTTCCTGCGCAAAGTCCGGGAGATACTTACCGCCTGACGCCAATTGGACGTCAAAGATCGAGGAATAAGGGTATACCCCAACCTCCCCCTGGGTCGACGCACTTCCCCGCCCATACCGCCCCAACCAACTTCCTTGAACCATCGTCCATCGCCCGTGTATCATGCACGGATGAGGATAGGCATAGGGTTCGACGCACACCGGTTCGCCGACGGGCGTCCGCTCATCATCGGCGGCGTGACCATCCCTTATGAAAAAGGACTGGCCGGGCACAGCGACGCGGATGTGCTTCTGCACGCCATCTGCGACGCTCTGCTGGGCGCGCTGGCGCTCGGTGACATCGGCAAACACTTCCCCCCCTCCGACCCGAAGTACAAGGACATCTCCTCGCTCGTCCTCCTGCAACAGGTGAGCGAACTGGTGAAGGCGAACGGCTACGCGGTGAACAACATTGATTCCATCATCATCGCCGAAGAGCCGAAGATGGCGCCGCACATCGAAAAGATGCGCGCCGCCATAGCGTGGACGGTGGAAGCCCCCGTCACCCGCGTGAGCGTGAAGGCGACCACCACCGAACTGATGGGGTTCACCGGCAGGAAAGAAGGAATAGCGGCGCAGGCCGCCGTCACCCTCTCGCCGCTTGCCGCAAAATGACCATGGAAACGAAAAAAGAAGTGCGCGTGCGGTTCGCCCCCTCCCCCACCGGGATGCTCCACGCGGGGAACATGCGCACCGCCGTATTCAACTGGATATTCGCCGCGAAGCACAAAGGAAAGTTCATCCTCCGCATCGAGGACACCGATACTGAACGAAGCACCGGCGAATACGCCAACGAGATCCTTGAATCGCTACGCTGGTTGGGTCTGGGATGGGACGAAGGGCCGCACTACCAATCCCGCAGAACGGAGATTTACACCCGCATCGCCGACCCGATGCTCACGCGCGGCAAGCTGTACCCCTGCTTTTGCTCCGACGCGCAACTGGAAGAGGACCGCAAGGCGGCGGAAAAACGCGGACGTCCGCCAGTCTATGTGGGAAGGTGCGCGAACCTGAACCCCGCCGAGCGCAAGGAGCGGATGAAGCGCGAGCCGTACGCCCTGCGCTTCCGCATCACCGGCGACACGCTCACCTATACCGACGCCATCCGCGGCGTCACCACCGTCAACCTGCGGCTGATGGGGGACTTCATCGTCATGCGGTCCAACGGCACCGTGACGTACAACCTCGCCGCGACCATTGACGACATCCTGATGAAGGTAACGCACGTCATAAGGGGCGAGGATCATATGAGCAACACCCCCAAGCAGATCCTGATGATGCGCACGCTCGGCTTCGCGCCGCCGGTGTACGCGCACCTGCCGATACTGCTGGCGGACGACAACACGAAGCTGAGCAAACGGCACCATCACTCCTCGTTCGCCGAACTGATAGCCGACGGCTACCTGCCCGAAGCGGTGTTCAATTTTCTGGCACTGCTCGGCTGGCACCCGGAGGACAAGCGCGAAGACCTGACGGCGGAGGAGATAATCAGGAATTTCGACCTGAAAAAGGTGTCCACCCGCGCATCGCATTACAACCTGCAAAAGCTCGGCTGGCTGAACAAGCAGAAGATTCACCACGCGGAGCCGGAACGCCTGCAGGCGTACGGCAAGCGGTTCATTAAAAAACACGCCGCCGCGTTCGACGCGCTTTCGGGCCAGGCCAAGCTGACCATCCTTTCCGCCGTGCATGAGAACATCTCGCGCCTGAGCGAATTGGACGGCGAACTGGCCCCCTTCTTCGAATACTCGATCGAGGAAGGCGCGATAGGGGAAGCGCAAAAGCATCCGGCGCGAGCGGTGGCGGACGCGATGGCGGCGCAGACGGACAACGACGATTACCGCGCGGTGATGCAGGCGGCCTCGGCGCAGTCCGGCGCGAAAGGAAAAGCGCTGTACCTGCCCGCGCGCGTGGCGCTGAGCGGCAGGACGCACGGGCCGGAACTGGAAAAGCTGTACCGGTTCCTTTCCCCCGCCGAGCGCGCGGCGCGGCTGAAACACTTTTTGGAGATGGTAACGGCATGAGCCTCCGCATCTACAACACGCTTACCGGCAAAAAAGAGGATTTCCGCCCGATACGCGACGGACAGGTGAACATGTACGTCTGCGGCGTGACGGTGTACGACCGGTGCCACATCGGCCACGCGCGCGCGGGGGTGGTGTTCGACTTCGTTTTCCGCTCACTCGCCTACCTGGGCCACCGCGTGACCTATGTGCGGAATTTCACCGACGTGGACGACAAGATCATCGCCCGCGCCGCCGAGCGCGGCATATCCTGCGACGCGCTGGTGGACGAGAACATCAAGGCGTTTTACGAAGACATGGATTCCCTCTTTCTCAAGCGGCCCACGCACGAGCCGCGCGCCACGCAATTCATCCCCCAGATGCAGGAGCTGATACACGCGCTCATCGCCAAGGGGATGGCATACGAGGCCGAAGGGGACGTGTTCTTCGCCGTGGACCGGTTCGCGGAATACGGCAAACTCTCGAAACGGAACGTGGATGAACTGGAATCCGGCGCGCGGGTGGCGGTGAACGACGCGAAGAACAACCCGCTGGATTTCGCTTTGTGGAAATCCGCAAAGCCCGGCGAACCGAAATGGCCCTCGCCGTGGGGAGAAGGACGGCCCGGCTGGCATATCGAATGCTCCGCGATGGGGCGCGAACTGCTGGGCGAAACGTTCGACATCCACGGCGGCGGCAAGGACCTGGTGTTCCCGCACCACGAGAACGAGATTGCGCAATCGCAAGGCGCGTCCGGCAAGCCCCCGGCGAACTGGTGGATGCACAACGGATTCGTGAACATCAACAAGGAGAAGATGAGCAAATCGCTCGGCAACTTTTTCACCATCCGCGACGTGACGGCGAAATTCGACCCCGAAGCGGTGCGGCTGTACCTGCTTTCCACGCACTACCGTTCGCCGATAGATTTTGCCGACGCATACCTGGCCGAAGCGGAGAACCACCTCGACCGCCTGTACGCCACGGCGCACCGCGCGGAAAAACTGCTCGCCGGTGAAACGGCGGACGCGCCCGGCGACTTACGCCAGAAATTCCGCGAGGCGCTGGAAGACGATTTCAACTCCGCCACCGCGATGGCGACGCTGAACGAAACGGTGAACGCGGCGAACGCGCAATGCGACCTGATAGAACGGAAAAAGGGGGACCGCAAACTCCTCGCCGGACTCCACGCGGCCCTGCGCGAAATGGGGGACGTGCTGGGGATATTCAACCGCCCCGCCGCCGAGTACCTGCTCGAATCGCGCCGCAAACGCGCGTCGTCCGCGGGCATCGGCGAACAGGAAGTGGAAACGCTTATCCAAAAGCGGCTGGCCGCGCGGGCGGAAAAGAATTTCGCCGAGGCCGACAGGATTCGCAACGAACTGGCTCAAAAAGGGGTGGAACTGAAAGATTCCCCCACCGGCACCGACTGGATCATCACCGCGAAGTGAATGGCATCCACGGATTACACGGATTTCACAGATGGAAGATGAAAATACATACCAGATAATCGGGGCCGCAATGGAAGTTCACCGCCAATTAGGATGCGGTTTCCTGGAATCCGTTTATCAAGAGGCATTGGCTCTTGAATTCCAACTTAGGAACATCCCTTTTGAAATAGAACAGCAACTTCCTGTGCATTACAAAGATCAGAAACTGGAATCTTGCTATCGGGCAGACTTTGTTTGCTACGGAGCGATAATTGTTGAATTGAAGGCACTTTCAAAAACAGGCGGAATTGAGGAGGCACAAGTCATAAATTACCTTAAAGCGAGCGGCTATTCAAAAGCATTATTGCTTAACTTTGGAACCAAGTCCCTTGAGCATAAACGATTTGTTTTTCCCAAATCCGTGAAATCTGTGGAATCTGCGGATAACCTACATGTCTAAAGAGATAGTGTTCGGCAGGCACCCGGTGATGGAGGTGTTGAAAGCGGGGAAACGCCCGGTGGAAGTCATTTTCCACGTTCCGCAGACCGCCGGAAAAATGGAAGACCTGTTCGGCCTCGCCCGCAAGAAAGGGATTCCCCTCAAGACCGCGAACACCCATCAGCTTGACCAGCGCACGCAAGGGGGAAACCATCAGGGCATTCTGGCGGTGGTGGAGCCGGTACAGCCGCACCCGCTGGATTTTTTCATTGACCTCGTGAGATCGAAATCCGAACGCCCCGTGATCGTGGTGCTGGATTCCATCGAGGACCCGCACAATTTCGGGGCCATCCTCCGCTCGGCGGAGACCTTTGGCATCGCGGGGGCGGTGTTCCCGAAGGACCGCAGTTGCGGCATCAATTCCACCGTCGTCAAGACATCGGCGGGCGCGACCGAGCACATGGATTTTTGCCGCGTGACGAACATCGCGGAGACGCTCAAGAAACTGCGCGAGGAAGGGTTTTATGTGGTGGCGGCGGAGGCGGACGGGGAGATACCCCTGCCCTCCTTCGAACCGCGGTTTCCCCTGGCGGTGGTTGTCGGCTCCGAGGGGAAAGGGGTGCGCCCGCTGGTGCGGAAGAATTGCGACGCGGCGGTCAGCATTCCGCTAGCCGGCGCGGTCTCTTCTTTGAATGTATCAACGGCGGCGGCGGTCGTCTTTTACGAAGTTTCCCGCCACCGCCGATAACCTTGACTCACTTGGAAGAAGTGGCCGGGATCTCCTGCGCTTTTGCTTTTACCTTTTTCGGCGACGTCTGCGGAACATCGCAACATATTTTCCCCGTCGGGCAGGTGGGGATTTTCCGGTAGAACGTGAGCGCGTTCACATATACCTGCTGGTTTTCGGGGAACTGAACCTGGTACGTCATCAATTGATTCGTCGCCGCCGCGTACAGTTTTTGGGCGATGGGGGTGGCAAGGAACTTCGTCAGCCCCGTGTTCCCCGCGTTGCGCCATTGCGTGTAGGCGTCGTTTATCGCGCCGTAAAACGCCAGCGTGGATGGCACCGAGGGGAGCGTGCGCGGATACGGCGAATACCCGGCGGGCGGCGGCCCCAGCTTGGTGGAATCGAGCGCGAGCCGCTGGATGCCATCGCCGAAATCCGGATCCTTTTGGGCGAACACGGTGCGGGCCACCGACTGCATGCACATCATGCCGCCGCACATGGCGCACGGCTCCAGCGAAGTATAAATGGTGTACCCCTTCAGGCTGAAGTTCCGGGTGGCCTGCTGGTATTGGGTCATCAGCCGCACCTCGCCATGCTGGGTGCCGTTGCTGTTGCAGTTCACGCAATTGCGCGCCCACCACAACACATTGTTGTTCGCGTCCACCAGCACCGATCCGATGTTGTAGCCCCGGCTTCCGGCGCCATTGGTTGTCTGCCAGTCCTTGTTCACCACCGCCAAGGCGACCAACATGAATATCTGGTCGCGCTCTTCCGCCGCGCTTGCCGCAGTAGCCTGTACCGGGGCGGCGGCAACGGCGGTTTCAACAGTTCCGGCAAATACCGCGCCGGCGGACCCCAGCGCGACAAATGCGGAAACCGCAAAAGCAATGAATAGCCGAGGAACCAGACCTTTTTTCAACTTCTCCACATCCCCTCCCGGATTTTTCCCAATGGCGTCATTGCCGTTGGTTTTAAATATTTTTACTATCCTACCCTTTACAGCCTTTCCGGGCAATCCCCCTTGCATTCCGGCGGGATTTTCGTACAATCAAGCTAAGGAGAAAAAACGGATATGCCGGTCCCCATTTCGAACAACACCACGGGAACGCTGAACAAGATTTCCCAGACACAGCAATCGCTGGGATCTTCGCTTTCCAAGCTGTCGTCCGGCCAGCGCATCACAAAAGCGGCGGACGACGCGGCGGGCCTCGCCATATCCGAAAAACTGGGCGCGCAAAACGCCTCCATCGAGCAGGCGATCAAGAACATCAGCGCGGGCGGCGCGATGGCGCGCACGGCGGAGGGCGGCATCGGCCAAATATCCGAACTGCTTACGCGCGGGCGCGAGCTTGCCGTACAGTCCGCCAACGGCACCCTTTCCGCACAGCAACGGCAAACGCTCAATACCGAATTCTCGAGCATCAAAAGCGAAATTGACCGGATAACGCAGACCACCGAGTTCAACGGACAAAAGCTCCTCACCGGCGACCTGGGCCCGAACGCGGCGAACCCCGTGACCATACAGGCCGGCACCGGCAACACGCCCGCCGACCGGATAGCGCTCAACGGCGTTCAAGCGATGGACGTCGCCACGCTCGGCATTTCCTCCAGCGCCATAGACACGCCGGCGAACGCGCTTGCCTCACTGCAAACAATTGACGCGGCCATGCAGGCCACCTCGCAAAACCGGGCCGCAGTCGGGGCCATAGGCAACCGGCTCACTTCCGCGGCGCAGAACCTTTCGGTGACCAACGAAAACCTGATGGCGGCCGATTCGCAGATACGCGGGCTGGACTACGCTTCGGAAGTCTCGAAGACGGCCACGGCGAACGTGGCGTTGCGCGCGGGGATCAGCGCGTTGAAAGAGGGATTGAAGTCGAACGAACGGGCCATCGGAAGCCTGTTGAACTTGAAGGGCTGATCACCACCTTTATCCCCGCACGATATTCAGAACCCCGTTCACCAGCCCCATCCTGCTGAACGTCTCTATCTGCCTTATCTGCGCCGTGGTAAGCGCGTGCCCCTGAGCCAGCAGAAGCACTCCGTTGCGCGTGTACACATCCTCCGCGAGGTTCATTCCCGGCTTGAGGTTCTGGATATCCACCCGTATCCCGCGCTTGGGTTCCAAGTCGGATGTTTGTAAAACCTTTTCAAGCGCCGCCACCACGTCGCGCTGGTAGAACTTACCGGCGTTTTGGTACAGATGTTTTACGGCAAACGCCTCCTTTTCCTTTTGGGTCTCCAGCTTTTCGGCGGTGAACCTCCGGCGGAACACGATCTCGTCAAAAGCGTTGGCTACGCCAAGTATCTTCGCGGCGGGCGGTATCCGCTCGTCGAGCAGTCCATCGGGGAAGCCGGTGCCGTCCAGATGCTCCAAATGGCTACGGATGATGTTGCCCGCTCGGCCCAGTTCCTCCGACGGCGAAAGGATGCTCTGCGCGAACGCGGGGTGTTGCTTGATGAAGGCGACCTGGTCCGGGGTCAGTTTCGAATAATCGGCCTCGCGCCATTCGCGGGGAAGCGTGATGATGCCGATGTCGTGCAAAAACGCCGCCAGTTTCAGGTCGGCCAAGTCGCGCGGCGGGAGTTTCATCATCTTGCCCACCTCCCCCGCCACCAGCGCCACGCGCTTGAGGTGGCCGCCCACAAACGGGTCGTACGCCTCCACCATGCCGACCAGCAGACGCACGGACACCAAAAAACTGTCTTTCAGTTGCACGTTGAGCGCCTGCACCTCTTTGGTGCGCTCGTCCACTTTTTGCTCAAGGTTCTTCTGGTAGTCGTTCACCTTGCGGACAAGTTCGCGGTGCTCCAGCGCCTTGTTGATCTCCACGTTGAGGGCCTGGAAATCAATCGGCTTGGGAAGGTAGCCGAACGCCCCGGCTTGCATACATTCGACGGCGGTATCCATTTCGCCCACGGCGGTGGCCATGATAACTTCGGTTTCCGGGTAGAGCGCTTTTATCTGCTTGAGGCATTCGATGCCATCCATGTGCGGCATGCGGATGTCCATAAGGACAACGTCGGGCGTTTGCCGTTTTGCTTCCACCAAAGCCTGCTCGCCGTCGTGCGCCTGAAAAACGGCGAACCCCTTCACCTTGAGGAACCGGCCGATGGTTTCCGTGACTTTTGCCTCGTCGTCAACCACGAGGACGCTGTTTATCGGCATGGCACCGCCTCACCAACCGCGTGAATGGAGGACTATTCCCGCTTTTCCGCCGCGATTTTTTTTATCGTATCCAGCAGGAGTTTCAGGTCCACCGGCTTGTGGACAACCGCCTTCGCTCCGGCGTGCATCAGCCGGTCTTCCATGTCCGGTATGTCTATGGCGCTCACCACGATGACCGCGAGGTCTTTCGCGTCGAACCGCAATTTCTCCAACACTTCGTAACCGTTCATGCCGGGCATCCGGATGTCCAGCGTCATCAGGTCAGGCTTTTCGTCGCGGATCATGTCCAGCGCCTGCTCGCCATTGGTGGTCATTTGCACGTCGAACCCTTCCTTGACCAGAAAGGTCTTCAGGTTTTTGCAGAACGAATATTCGTCGTCAACGATCAGCACTTTTTGTTTTTCGCCACTCATCAGCCTTCCTCCGGATTACTACTGAATATCATATCAGGTATTGCGCGCATCGGGCAGTTTTTCGCCCCCTTTGGGCAAATGGATGATGAAACAGGTCCCCACCCCCTCCAGGCTCTCCACCCGGATCGAGCCGTTGTGCTCCTCGATTATGCGGTAGGTGACGGAAAGCCCCAGCCCCGTCCCTTTTCCCGGCTCCTTGGTGGTGAAGAACGGGTCGAATATCTTGCCGATGATCTCCTTCGGGATGCCGGGGCCGGTATCGCAAAACCGGATGTCCACCCCGCCGTCAGCCGCCGGACTGGTGGTGATGGTGATGGTACCCTTGCGCCGTAGCTTCATTGCGTCCCGCGAGTTGGTGAGCAGGTTCAGCGCCACCTGGGTAAGTTGGTCTTCGTCCGCGCTCACCATCGGCAGGCCCGGTGTGAAGTCCCGTTCCACCGTGATGTTGTCCAGGTTCAGGTCGTGCTCAAGAAGCGCGATGGTGTGGTCGAACATCGCGTTTATGTCCACCGGCTTTATTTCCATTTTCCGCTGGCGGGCGAACAACTTGAGGTTGTTGGTGATCTTCGCGGCGCGCTGTATCTGCACCATGATCTCTTCCAGGTTTTCCTTTTCCGCCTTGCGCTTCTCCTCCATCAGCATCAATTGGGTTATGGTGCCGATGATGTTCAGCGGATTGAGTATCTCGTGGGCCACCCCGGCGGACAGCGTGCCGACCGAAGCCAGCTTTTCGCTCCTCAACAGGAGCATTTGCGATTGTTCGATGGTGGCGACCGCCCTTTTGAGTTCCTCGTTGCTCCGCTTTAGTTCCTCTTCCTGTTTTTTGCGCCGGGTGACATCGCGGATGATAAGGCTGTAGTACTTTTTGCTTCCCACCTCCCATGAAGAAATGGATACCTCTGCCCGGAACAGGTCGCCCGCCTTGTTCTTTCCGTTCAGCTCCACGATCTGCGCGATCAGGTGCCGCTTGTTGAAACTCCCGTTTTTCTCGCGCTCCACCACTCCCGCCACATGTTTCGGCGAAAACAGGTCGGGGATAAGGTTGGGTAATGGCGTGCCCAACATCTCTTCCTCGGTATATCCGAATATCCGGGTGGCGCCGGGGTTCCAGGTGATTATCCTCTGTTCGTGGTCGGCGGAGATGATCGCGTCGGTGGCCGTTTCCGTCACAGACCGGAACCGCAGTTCCGATTCGCGCAGAAGCTTCTCCGATTCCGTCCGAGCGAAATGGACAGACAGCATTTCAGCCGCGATCCGCAGAAGGCGAGAATCTTCCGGCCTCCACTCCCGGCGGTTTTCGGTATCGTCGAACCCCATGAATCCAGTGAGGCGGTTTTCCCGATTGTTGACCGGCACCACGATAAGCGACTTGATATGTTGCGGTTGCAGTATTGCCTTTTCCGCCGAGGCTTCATCAGAGAGGGTGTCCACGTCCGAAATGACAATATCCTCGTTCCAGTTCAATTTCGCCATCCACCACGGGATCACGGAGGCTTCCAGACCTTGCAGATTTTCGATCTGGGGCTCCGTGCCCGGTTTGCACCACTCATGGGTGTTGTCCATGACCGTGCCGCTTTCGCGGAGCCGGAAGATATAGGCGCGGTTCGCGTTCACTCCCTTGCCGATCACTTCGAGCATCCGGTTCAGGTCCACCTCGCTTGAGGAAGCGAACAGGCGGGAAAGTTCAACAACCATCTGCTCCATCCGCAAACGCTCCACAAGCGCCTTGTCCGCCAGCTCTTTTTCTTTCCGCTCCTTTAGACGGTTCAGGCCGAACGCCAAGTCGTTTGCAAGCTCCTGGAAGGGCGCTATTTCGCCAACGCTGAACGCATACGGCCTAGCCGCGTAAATGTTCAACGCGCCCATCACCTTCCCGCCGTACTCCATCGGAAGCGCGACTGACGACCGGTATCCGCGCTTGAGCGCCTCATCACGCCACGGAACGAACCGCTCGTCGGTGGCGATGTCGTCCACCTTTGAAGCGATACCGGTTTTGAGTGCCACGCCAGTGGGCCCCTTGCTCCGTTCCGGGTCAGCCAGGGAGATATTGATAACGTCGAGGTATCCTTCATCCTTCCCGGCCGATGCGGCGGGGCGGACCGACTTCACTTCATCCTCCGCCACCAGCCCCACCCAGGCAAGCAAATATCCCCCGGTCTCAACAAGCGATTTGCACACCGCTTCAAGTAATTCCTTTTCCCCGGCAATAGAGATGAGCGCCGCATTGCACTCGCTTAAAATGCGTAAGGCCAGAACGGTGCGCTTTAGCTCGTATTCCGCCAGCACCCGCGCCGTCACGTCCCGCGCGATGCCGTGGATGGCGGACAGCTCGCCCTGTTCGTTGTATATCGGGGTGGATTTCTGTTCTATCCAAACGGTATGGCCGTCCTTGTGCATCCACCGCAGGACCAAGAGCGCTTCCCAATCCGCGTTCCCCGTTATCAGCGCCTCCAGTTTTTGCCGGTCATCGGGGTGAACCACCATAAGCCCGAAATCGGGATTGGCATACATTTCCTCCGGCGAATATCCGATCACCCCCTCGGCGGAACCTGAAATGTATTCGATTCCCGCTTCCGGCAATAGCCGGTAAAGGAAAACGATGTCCGAAATGTTCTCCACCAGCAGGCGGTACCGCTCCTCGCTTTGCCGCAGGACATGCTCCGCCTCTTCGCGGCCCAGTTCGCTTTCCTGTATCCGGGTCACGAGCAGTCCCCCCACGCGCAAAAACACCAGTATCCCGATGAGGATGATGATGGACGCGCTGGTGACGGCGATGCCGACCGCCTTGATGAACGGTTCGCGCACCTCCTCCATGTCTATCTTCGCCACCATGCCGAACTTCCGCCCACCGAGCATGACCGGCTCCACCGCGGCCAGAACCATCTTCCCCCGGTAGTCGCGGGCGAGCATCGGTCCGGAATAGCCGCTCAATGCCTTCTGCATCGGCACCGCGAAGCCGGAATTGAACGGCACCGGTTTGGGGGTTTGCATATCGTAATGCCGGTGGCCGAGGAGGAACACGATTGTGTCGCCCTCCCGCTTGCCGAAAGTAAACTCTCCCGTCCTGCCGAACCCCGCGTACAGCGAATGGCTGTTGATCAGTACCGCAAGCGTCTTATCTATCGCCGTTTCGGCCCCCAGCCCTTCGGCCTCCTCCATTACGCCGATCTGCTCGATGAGCCGCGCGTGGCTCTTGACCGACTCGAGCAACCTGCCTTGCTGGTCCTTCAGCGACGCTTCGTACAGGAAATAGAAGGCGATGGAAAGAATGCTGAACGAAACGAACGCCATGACAAGCGCAAGGGAGAATATCCTCCGCCGTTCCCGTTTTACCGCATCCATGTCAGCGCATCACCTCTTCAAGAAAGTTCCGGCCCACTGACGCCTTGTATTCTTTTATCATAACCCACCTTGCGATAGGTTGATGATTCAAAGTATTACAGTCGCAACAGGTAGCGGAACAGCTCGGAATTCCATTGGGATGGGGTTTGCCCCTTGCGGAGCCATGTTCTCATGGGGGAATTATTATCGGGAAGGGAATAACTTATTCCCGGTAGGAGGCCCATGTGTGGTCGGTCTCGAACACCTTCACCAACGACGGCGGCACCGGCAACGACTTCTTGAGTTCCGTATAAAAATACTCCGCCAGCTTTTCGGCGGTGGGGTTTGCTTCATCAAAGGGGGGCACCTCGTTCAGTATCTTGTGGTCCAGCTTCCCGATCAGCGTTTCCATCGCCTTCTTCACATGGTAGAAATCCACCACCATCTGTATCTCGTCGAGTTGCGGCGCGGCGAACATCGCCTCCACGGTCCAATTATGCCCGTGCAGGTCGGCGCAGGCCCCTTCGTGCCCGATGAGCTGGTGGGCGGCGGAAAACGAGCTTTTCACGGCGACTTCATACATGCCCACGGTCAGTTCCCCTTCTTTCTGTTGATTATACTCTTTTCAATGGTGATGGAGCGGGAACTGCCGGTTTTTTTGTCCTTCGCGGAAACACTCATGATGCCATCCACATTGACATCGAACCCCACTTCCACTTTCGGGTCGCCCTTCTTGGCCTTTTCGATGCCGCCGAGAATGAACTTGCCCAGCAAGGTATTTTCCGACGCACGGTTGGAATTCCCCTGGAAAATCTTTATCTCCACCTCCGTCTGGTTGTCCGCCACGGTGGAGAACTCCTTTTTCTGTCCCGCCGGTATCGGGGTGTTCGCGGCGATAACCTCTTCCATCGCGCCCCCTTCTATCTCCAGCCCCAGCGTGAAAGGAGTTACGTCCAGCAGGACCTTGTTTTCCATCGCGCCGCCGAGAATGGCCCCCTGCACCGCCGCCCCCAGCGCCACGCACTCCAGCGGGTTCACGCCGCCGAGCAGTTTGCCTCCGAAACTATTGACGATGGCGTCGCGCACGGCGGGAATGCGCGTGGAGCCGCCCGCCAGCAGTATTTTGTCCAATTCACGGTTTTCAAAACCGCTTTTCTTCAGCGTGTCCTTTGCCAGCCGGACGATCTTTCCGACGATGCCCGCGATCATCTCTTCCAGTTGCGCGTTGGTGAAGGTTTTATCTATGTGGATCGGGCCGTGCTTGTCCGCCGTGATGAAGGGGATGTGGAGCCGGGCGCTCTCCTGCGTGGAGAGGGCAACCTTCAGCTTCTCCGCTTCGTCTCTCAGTTTTTGCATGGCCATCTTGTCTTGCGAAAGGTCGATCCCGTGGTCGGCCTTGAAATCCGCCACCACCTTGTCCATCAGCATCTGGTCAATGTCGTCGCCGCCCAGCATGTTGTCGCCGCCGGTGGCCTTCACCTCGAACACGCCGTCGGCGATGGTGAGCACCGACACGTCGAACGTGCCGCCGCCGAAATCGAACACCATCACGTTTTGTTCCTCGGTCTGGCTGACGCCGTAGGCCATCGCCGCCGCCGTTGGCTCGTTGATGATCCGCAGGACGTTCAGCCCGGCCAGCCTCCCCACCTCCTGCACCGCCTGCCGCTGGAGCTGGTTGAAGTATGCCGGCACGGTGATCACCGCGTCTTTCACCGGATGGCCCAGTTCTTTCTCGGCCCCCGCCTTGAGCCGCGCCAGGATCTGCGCGCCCAACGCTTCCAGGCTGTACGAGCCGCTTCCGATGGCAACGGAATCTTTCTCCCCCATTCGGCGTTTTACGGAGCGGAAGGTGCGGTCCGGGTTCAGCACCGCCTGTTTTTTCGCCTTCGCGCCGACCAGTATTTCGTCCGCCTTGCCGAATGCGACAACCGAGGGCATCATCGTTTCCCCATCGTCCACCGCGAGCAATACCGGCGCGCCGCCGCGCACCACGCCGATGGCCGAAGTGGTGGTGCCGAAATCAATGCCGACTATCGGGCTTTCATTCACCAATGCCATAACCAATTCCTTTATGAAACGGCGGGTTCCTGAGCGGATGAAATGCGGGGAAGTGGGTCATGCGCCGAGCTTTTCCACGTCCAGCCACCCCACGATGCGGGCGCCGTTCCTGCCGATGCCGCGCAGGAACTCCGCCGACACTTCCCCCACCGCCCCCGCGGCCTGCTCCACATCGCCTTGCGGCAGGCGCAAAACGCTTGTTACCGCGTCCACCAGCAAACCCACCGGGCCGCGTTCGGTCTCGGTGATGATGATCCGGGAGCGTGGCGTGAAATCCGCCGCTTCCATTCCCAGTTTCACGCGGAGGTTGATCACCGGCACCACCTCGCCGCGCAGGTTAATCACCCCTTCGAAATGGCTTTTCACGCGCGGAACGTAGGTGATCCCCTCCAGCATGATGATCTCGCGCACTTTGGTGATCTCCAGCACATACTCTTCGGCGCCGAGCAACAGGCCGATGAAGTGGTATGAAAACTCCCCCCGCCCCTTTTCAGCTTCCTGCGCAGGCCGGACACGGAACCGTCCCATGGGGATCAGATGGCTTTAATAGCCTCGTCCTCGCTCTCGTAGATATTGAACAGGCGGGTAAGCCCCACCGTTTGAAGCACGCTTTTCACCGCTTCGTTCGGATTGATGAGCGCGAACGCCCCCTTGCGGGAAAGCACGGTTTTGTACACCGAAACGATGAACCCGACGCCGGCGGAATCTATCATCCCCACGCGGGAAAGGTCTATCAGGAACTTGTCGGTTTCCGCTTCACCCATTTCTTTCTTGATGGTCTCGCGGATCTCGTTCAGGTGGTTGAATACGATGTCGCCATTGATCAAAAAAACCGTTACATTGCCGGCCTTTTTCGTTTCGCATCTCATAATTTCCGTAATCCTCTTTCTTAAAACCCAGCAGTACCTCTTTATCCTGTTACCCACCCTCCCGCGGGAAGTGGGTTTCCCCGTTACGGTATTTGTACCAAATTTCAGGCGGTAAGCCAAGAACTCCTTTTTCTGGCGATCACGCCACAAATAAACTCACATCAATGCCATAAAGCGATTTAGAATAGGGACACATGGGAACCGACAGGAAGTTCAACCCCCGCGAGGTGGAAAAGCTGAAAAACCCCGCGCGGATGGAGCGCGAAAACCCGGAGACCATCTGGAAAATGCTCAATCTCAACCACCCCGCCTGCATCGTGGATGTGGGATGCGGCGTGGGGTTCGCCGCCATCCCATTCGCGCAAAAAATGAACGGCGGCATGGTGTACGCCTGCGACATCGCCCAGGAAATGCTGGATATGCTCAAGGAGGAGATGAGCATGGCCGGAGTGAAAAACATCACTCCCCTTCTCTCCCGTGAATCCACCCTCCCCCTGCCCGACGCTATCGCCGATGCGGTTCTGATGCAGAACCTGCACCACGAACTGCACGAACCGGTGGAACTCCTGCGGGAATGCAAACGGGTACTCAAGCCCGGCGGCAAAATGGCCATCATTGATTGGAAAAAGGAAGCGATGGAATTCGGCCCGCCGCCGGAACTGCGCGTATCCGCCAAAAAAATAGGGAGCGACCTGCGTGAGGCGGGGTTCGCCCAAATCACCGCCCACGAAACCTTCCCCTTCCATTCCCTCGTCCTCGCCCAAAAACCCTGATCCGCCCGATAGATTATTCTCTTGGGGGAACCTTTCTGGAGAAAGTTCCCCCCAAACCCGCTCCAAAGACTTTTAATTCAGGAAAAATCACCCCCTTTGCAGGGGATGATTTTTCCTGAACGATAAAGGTTTTCGAGAGAGTTTGAGAGAACCTTTTTTCAAAAAGGTTCTCTCAACAGGATATTCAGCGGGCGGTCAGTGGTGGACCAGTTCGCCGTGGAACACGGGAGCGAAATCGTGGCAGAATTCCTCGATGCTCCGTGCCGGTTCCCCGGTGATATCCAGCACCGTTGGCCGGATGCGCGCGGCTCCGCCCGAACTGAAGATGGCGAAAAGCCCGCGGATGTCCTCCGCCAGCCATTCCGGCAGTCCGGCGCGGATCATGCCTTTTTCCGCCTCTTCCAGCGTCGTGTCTTCGTACCGGACGTGCTTGCCGCACACGTCGGAAAGCGCTTCGGCGATCCGCTCATAGTCCACCGCTTCGGGACCGGTGAGTTCATAAATTTTTCCTTCGTGCCCCGTGCCGGTGAGTATGACCGCGGCGCATTTGGCGATGTCCCGTGCGTCAATGAGCGATACCTTCGCTTTTTTCATCGGAACGCGCAGTACCCCTTCGGACTTGATCGCGTTCGCGTGCATGAAAAGCCCCTGCATGAACATCATGGGCCGCAGGATGCAATATGGAACGCCGGAGTCCCGGAGTTCCCTTTCCGTCTCATAGTGCCAGCGCGCGAGCGCGACCGGCGAATCGGGACCCGCGCCGAACGCCGACTGCTTTACGATAAGCGAAACGCCGGCCCTTTTCGCGGCGCGGATGACGTTCCCCTGCAGTTCCGCCTGCCTCGGATCGGGCGACGAGAGCAGGAACACGCGGTCCACGCCTTTCATCGCCTCGTCCAACGCCCTACTGTCCGCCATATCCCCCATGCATACCTCCATGCCGGGGAGTTTCAGGTCCTCCGCCTTTTTCGGATTTCTTGAATACGCCCGGAACTTTATGCCTTTCGCGGAAAGGAGCCGCGCAAGCTCGCTTCCCACCGTTCCGGTTGCGCCTGTGAGTAAAATCATGATGCACCTCCAAATGATCGGATCCAACTTTGGAATGCCAATGTTTTAATTCCGGGCCGTGCTATTTAGCCGTTTCCCGGGAATTCAACTTGCTTTTATTATAGTCCCGCCATTGGGGGCGGGATGCGGATTTCAACGGAACATCGCGTACCGCGGTACTTTTATGCGCCGAGTGCGGATAGCTTTCCCTGGGTGCATCTGTGGCTAATCCCATCACTGGAACAGATTGCCCGCTATGCGGGCAACGAAAGGCGGGCTACCTGTCCTACCGAATACTTTCCTCCTACCGGAGGCAACAACAGCCTAAAGGCCGTTGCTACCAGAGATTCACCCATCTGCGTCATCCGCGCAATCTGCGGATAACTTTTCCCTCCGTGTCTTTGTGCCTGTGTGGCTATACTATCCCTTGGCATAACCGAAACAGACCGATTGTAAGGCGGCGTATGGACGGAGTTTTCAGGGGCATTTGGGGCGGCACCCGGCACTTTTGGGAGCAATGGCGCATCATCCGCCTGCCGGACGTGCTTGCCATCGCTTTCCTCGCCGGCGTCATTTACGGCATCACCAGCATGGCGCAAGAATGGACCGGCGCGCCCCGCCCCGCCGTGGAGATAGACCTCTCGCCGTGGGCGCTCCCAAAATACACCTTCTACTCGCTCTCGCGCGGCATCATGGCCTACATCCTTTCGCTGGCCTTCACGCTCGTGTACGGTTACTGGGCGGCAAAAAGCAGGGTCGCCGAGCGTCTGCTCATCCCGATGCTGGACATTTTGCAAAGCATCCCGGTGCTGGGATTCATGCCGGGCCTCATCATCGCTCTGGCGGCGATATTCCCGCACAGCAACATCGGGGTGGAGCTGGCCGCCGTGGTGATGATCTTCACCGGCCAGGCGTGGAACATGACATATAGCTTCTACTATTCCGTGAAATCCATCCCGCGCGAACTGGCCGAGGCGGCCACCGTGTACCGCTTCGACTGGCGCGAGCGGCTGGTGTGGGTGGAGCTTCCCTCCGCCACGATGGGACTGGTGTGGAACAGCATGATGAGCATGGCGGGCGGCTGGTTCTTTTTGATGATCTGCGAATCGTTCGTGCTGGGCGACAAGGATTACCGCCTGCCGGGGCTTGGCTCCTACATGAGCGTGGCGGTGGCGAAAGGCGATACCGGCGCGATGCTGTGGGCCATCGCGGCGATGGTGGCGATGATCGTGGTGCTGGATCAGCTTTTTTGGCGGCCAGTGGTGGTGTGGGCCCAAAAGTTCCGCGTGGAGGAAGGGGGCGCAAAAGAGGAAGTGTCGTCGTGGTTCCTCGACCTCTTGAACAAGTCCCGCGCCATCGCCCTGCTGGATCGGCTGTTGCGCGTGATGGTGTTCGAACGCCCCAAGCATCAACACAGGCCCGAAAAAACACCCGGCCCGTTTTCAAAGATACTGCGGACCATCCCCTTCATCGCTTTCATCGTGCTGTCGCTCACGCTGGTGGCGGGCGCGCTGAAGCTGATCGGCACGGTTAGCGTTTTACCGATCGAGGATTGGGTATCCATCATTTCCGCCGCCCTGCTCACGCTGGGGCGGGTAATGACCGCCGTGGCGCTGGGAACCCTCTGGACGCTCCCGGTGGGCATCGCCATCGGCGTATCGCCGCGCCTTTCGCGCGCGCTCCAGCCGGTGGTGCAGATAGCCGCGTCGTTCCCCGCGCCGATGCTGTTCCCCGCCATGGTCGCGCTGATGATATTCCTCAACATCCCACTGGGATGGGGAAGCATCGTGCTGATGGTCTTTGGCACCCATTGGTACATCCTGTTCAACATCATCGCGGGAGCGATGGCCATCCCCGCCGACATGCATGAAGCCGCGCGGAGCTACCGCCTGCGCGGATGGCAAAGGTTCCGCCAACTGTATGTGCCGGCGGTGCTCCCGTACCTGGCCACCGGCTGGGTGGCGGCGGCGGGCGGCGCGTGGAACGCCAGCATCGTGGCGGAATACGTCACCCACGACAACCAAACGCTCACCGCCTTCGGCCTCGGTTCGCAGATAAGCATGGCGGCGGAGCGCGCCGATTTCCCGCACCTGGCCGCGGCGGTGTTCGTGATGGCCTCCGTGGTGGTACTGCTGAACCGGACGCTGTGGCAGAGAGTGTACCTGATCGCTGAACAACGCTTCTCCATCAACCGCTGACAGGGGTAGAATTCACCGATGGAAACAAAAGTGCTGTGCGAGGCGCGGGGCGTGAGCCACGATTTCGCGCGCCCGAACGACAAAGTGCTGAGCGTGCTGGACGACATCAACATCGCCGTCCGCCCACGCGAGGTGATAGCCCTGCTCGGCCCGTCGGGATGCGGCAAGAGCACCATCCTGCGAATCCTCGCGGGGCTTATCAAGCCCACCGCCGGCGAGGTGTTCTACCGCGAACAACCGCTGAAAGGGCTGAACCACGGCGTGTCCATCGTGTTCCAGAGCTTCGCCCTGTACCCGTGGATGACGGTGGAGGGGAATATCAACGCGGTACTGCGCGCGCGGGGAATTTCCCCGGAAGAATCGGCAAAACAGGTTGAAGAGGCGTTGAAAATGGTGGGCCTGTTGGGCTTTGGCCGCGCATACCCGCGCGAACTTTCCGGCGGCATGAAGCAGAGGGTGGGCATCGCGCGCGCCATCGCGGTGAACCCGGACATACTGTTTATGGACGAGCCGTTCAGCCAGGTTGACGCGCTGACCGCCGAAAGCTTGCGCGCGGAGGTTCTGGACATCTGGGCCATGAGCGACCGCAACCCCAGCTCCATTCTGATGGTGAGCGGAAGCATCCAGGAAGTGGTGTACATGGCCGATCGCATCGTGGTGCTTAGCCCCAATCCGGGCCGCGTGCGCACCATCGTGGAAAACCCGCTTCCCCGCCCGCGCGACTACCGCTCCCCCGGATTTTCCCGGCTGGTGGATCATCTGCACGATGTCATCACCGGCCACGAAATGCCGGACATCGCGGTAGCGATGCCCGCCGCCCCCTCGGCCATCGAGCCGTTGCCGGATGCCACCGCCAGCGAAGTGATAGGCCTGATGGAATATCTGGACGCGCGCGGCGGACGGGCGGAGGTGTTCCAGATGGCCGCCGACACCCACCGCGAGTTCGGCGAGATCATCAAGATCGTCAAGGCCGCGGAGATGCTCGACCTGGTGGATACCCCCAAGCGGCAGGTGGTGTTCGAGACGGTGGGCGCGCGGTTCGTGAAGGCCGGGCCGGAGGAACGCAAGGCCATTTGGCGTGAACAGACCCTGAAGCTGGCCATCTTCCAGAAGATCGTGGAACTCATCGAGAAGCAGGAAAGCGGCGAACTGGACCGCGAGATAGCGATGGAGATCATCATCTTCTCCATGCCGTTCGAGGATTTTGAAAAGACGTTCGACAACATCGTGCGCTGGGGGCGCTACGGCAACCTGTTCGCCTACGACGAAGCCTCGGAAAAACTCTCGCTGGTAAAACCCTCAGCAGATACCTGACCCTCCCCAAATCCCTTGGGCATTGAAACCGCAACACAGAGGGATAAAGGAGGAATTCAACCACGGATTCACACGGATGAACACCGATGTTTTACAGTACCCCCATTCGTGTGTATCAGTGTTTATCCGTGGTTCTCTTTCATCATCAGTTGGGGGAGGATGAGGCCGGAAGCGCCTTGCAAGTAGGCGTCGGCCATAGGGGTGAGCGGGGTTTCCTCCGGGTTCACTTCCACCACGAACGCGCCCGCCTCCCGCGCGATGCCCGCCAGCGACGCGGCGGGTTGGACCACGGACGATGTGCCAGCGACTATCAAAACCTCGCACCGTTTGCAGGAATTCACGGCTTTTTCCAGCACGTCCTCTTCCAGCGATTCGCCGAACCAGACGATGTGCGGGCGCAACAGCGCGCCGCACCGGCAACGCGGCGGAATTTCCTTCAACGGCACGTCCCGGTTTTCGCGCACCGTTCCCTCGGCCGTGCACCGGGCATGCCAGATGTTGCCGTGCAGTTCCACCATCTTCGCGTTCCCGGCCACGCGGTGGAGGCCGTCCACGTTTTGCGTTATCAACAGGAATTCGGGAAACCGTTTTTCCATTTCCGCGATAGCGTAATGGCCGGGGTTCGGCTTGAGCGGCGCGATAAGCCCCCGCCGCCAGTCATACCACTCCCACACCAGTTTCGGATCGCGCTCGAAAGCATCGGGGGTCGCCAGTTCTTCGGGACGGAAATTGCGCCACAGCCCCTGCGGGCCGCGAAAAGTGGGAACGCCGCTTTCGGCGGATACCCCCGCGCCGGTGAGCACCGCCACCGATTTCGCGATGGCCAGCCGTTCCCTTACCCGCGCGAGATCATCCATTATTCAGATGGGTTCATTTCAATGGTAGGTGCGGCTCTAGCCGCACCATTGGCGCGAATGAATTCGCACCTACCGGATAGGGACAATCTACCCATTGTTCCGTTTGAGCGGAATCGTGAAAAAGAAGGTGGAGCCTTTGCCCGGCGCGCTCTCCACGCCAATCGCGCCGCCGTGCATCTCCACGATCAGCTTGCAGATCATCAGGCCCAGGCCCGTGCCCGCCGCCTTCGCCGCCGCGTCGGTCCCCACCTGCACGAACTTGCCGAACAGTTTTTTCTGGTCCTCCGCCGTGATACCCGGCCCCATGTCGGTGACGGCGAAGCGGTATTTCCCGTCCGCCTCCGATTCATGCAGGAGCACCTTCCCGCCTTCCGGCGAGAACTTGATGGCGTTGCCGATGAGGTTGTTGAACACCTGGAATATCTTCGAGCGGTCCAACATCATCGTCGCGCATTCCACCGCCCGGTGGTCCAACACGACGTTCTTGTTGTGCGCGTTGAACGACATGGCGTTGATGCTCTGCGCCAGCACCTCGTGGATGTTCGCCCCGGCGAGGTTCAGTTCCAGCTTGCCGGAGTTCGCTTTTGCCAGCGATAGCATGTCCTCGACCAATATCAGCAGGTGTCCGGCGGAGTTCACTATCGCATCCAGCGACCGGCGCTGGACCTCGTTCACTTGGGTTTTCTCCAGCATCAGTCTGCCGAACCCCATGATGGTGGTGAGCGGCGAACGCAGATCGTGCGACGCTATGGAAAGGAAATCGTCCTTCATGCCGAGCAGTTCCTTCAGCCGCTGATTGGTCTCGCGCAACCGCGATATGGTAAGCCCCTTTTCGAGGGCCAATGCCAGATGCGGCTGGACGGCGTCGAGCAGGTGCATGCAGGTCTCGTAGTTCGCGCCCAAATACCCGCGCGAGTACACGTTCGGTATGCGCGAAGAAAATGTGATGAACCCGGTCGCATTGTTCGCCACATACAGCGGCACGGCGAGGTTCGTGCGTATCCCCTCGGCCAGCAGACGCTCGTTGTACGGGGTGACACGGCCAGCGGCCTTCACATATTTCTCCAGGTCGAAGATGATCCGCTTTTTCCCGCCTTCCAGAAGCACCAGATCGTTTTGCGCGGTCAGGCTTTTGTCAAGCAGTTGGCCAAGCGTGGAGAACGAAAGCTTGCACGAATACCCCTTGTGCAAGAGTATCGGGTTGTCCGATTTCACCATTGCCACGGTCAATTGCTCCCCCTTCTCGTCGAGGAAGGAGAGGCCGATGCGGTCGTACGGGATCACCTTTTTCAGTTCGGCGAAGATGATCTCGAATATTTCATCGAGCGTCTGCCCGATGTGGATGGCGGACATGACCTCGATGATGGTGGCGTTTATCCGCGCCAATTCGGCAAGGTGGTTGTTCTGCAGGGCCATTTCCCGCCGGGATCGGCACCGCAGAGTGATGTCGTGCATGTGGATGATGATGCCGGTCCAGCCGCCGCCCTCCCCTTGCAGGGGGCGGACGGAAACCTCGAACCCCTTCACGTCCGGGGCATCGGGGTCTTTGAGCGCCTCAAAAGTGGTTCCCCTGCCTTCCCGCGCCGCGTTGAGCGCGTCCCACAGGAGGTTGATGCTATCGCCGTACCGCGTTTCCATGTAGGCGCGTTCGAGGGGACGGTTCTCCACTTCCGCATTGGAGGTGCGCAGGAACGCGCGTGCCGATGCGTTCAGGCACACCACGTTCAGCGCGGCGTCCAGCATGATCACCTGGTCGGGTAGCGCGTCGAAATACCGCTCCAGGTGCTCCCTGGAACCGGAAGAAGCAAATTCCAAAATAACCTCCGGGAATGTTTCAGTGTAGGATTCTAACATATCGTCATTCTGAAGGAGCGCATCGACTGAAGAATCCATCTAAAGATATCCTTCACTCCGTTCAGGATGAAGGCAGGAAAGAATCAGTGGACGATATTGACCAGCCTGCCGGGGATGACGATGATCTTTTTCACGCTGTCGCCGCCGATGGCCTGCGCCACCTTCGCCTCCGCCAGCGCCAGCTTTTTGAGTTCCTCTTCGGCGATGTCCGCGGGTACTTCCAGCCGCGCGCGCACCTTGCCGCGCACCTGCACCACGATGGTCAGCGTTTGCGCCACCGTGTACGATTCATTCCACGCGGGCCACGCGCTGGCCGTCAGGTAATCGCCATAGCCGAACGCCCCGTACAGTTCCTGCGTGACGTGCGGCATGAACGGGTGGAGCAGTTTCAAAAAGTCCACCAGCGTCCCGCGCAGTTCCTGTTTGTCGGCGGAAGATGTCGGCGCGTATTCCGCCAGGAAGTTCAGCAGTTCCATCCCCGCCGATATGGCGGTGTTGAAATGCTCGCGGTCGCGGATGTCGGTGGTGAACCGCTTGATGGTCACATGCCGCCAACGCCGCAATTCCACGTCCGGCGCGCCCTCGGTAGTGGCGGGAATATCCTTCAATTCCGGTATCCACTTCGCGTACAGGCGGTACACGCGTGACACGAAGCGGTATGACCCTTCGATGCCGCTATCGTCCCATTCCAGGTCGCGTTCCGGCGGCGCGGCGAACAGCATGAACACCCGCGCGGTATCGGCCCCGTACTTTTTCAATATGTCGTCGGGGTCCACGATGTTGCCTTTGCTCTTGCTCATCTTCGCGCCGTCCTTGATGACCATCCCCTGCGTGAGCAGGTTGGCGAACGGCTCGTCCGCTTTCAGGATGCCGATGTCTCTGCAAAATTTATTGAAGAACCGCGCGTACAAAAGGTGCAAGATGGCGTGCTCGATGCCGCCGATGTATTTGTCCACCGGCATCCAATAATCAATTTCTTCTTTCAGCGCGGGGGCGGTGTCGCACCGGGGCGAGGTATAGCGGTGGTAATACCACGACGAGCAGATGAAGGTGTCCATCGTATCGGTCTCGCGCTTGGCGTCCGCACCGCACTGAGGGCATTGCACGTCCATGAACGACGGCAAAGTTCCCAAAGGCGAACGGCCCCCTTCCAAAAGGTCGGCGTCGGTCGGCAAAATAACCGGCAGTTGCTCTTCCGGCACCGGCACAAACCCACACTTCGGACAGTTGATGATCGGTATCGGTGCGCCCCAATAGCGCTGGCGCGAAATGCCCCAATCGCGCAGGCGGTAGGTGATGGAACCCTCACCCACCCCTTTTTCCTTCAGCATTTCGTTTATCTCCGGGATGGCCTCGCGGTTGTTCCGCCCCGTGTACGGGCCGCTGGCGTGCATCGCGCCGTCTCCGGGATATGCGGCGTCCACTGGCGCATCCGCGCTCTCCCCTTCCGGCACGATAACGCGCCGAATGGGAAGGTCGTATTTTTTTGCAAAGTCGAAATCGCGTGTGTCGTGCGCCGGGACGCTCATGATGGCCCCGGTGCCGTATTCGGCGAGGATGAAGTTCGCGGTCCAGACCGGCAGTTTTTCGCCGTTGACCGGATTGACGGCGTACCGGCCAGTAAACACCCCCAGCTTTTCCGCGTCGTCGGCGGTGCGGGCCAGCGTGTCTTGCCGCGAGACGCTTTGCAAAAACGCCTCAACTTCCTTCTCCTGTTGCGTTCCGGCGCCCAGCTTTTTTGTCAGTTCATGCTCTGGCGCAAGGCACAGGAAGGTTGCCCCGTACAGCGTGTCAGGCCGCGTGGTGAACACTTCAATCTCGCCGTCCGTTCCGTCCACCCGGAACTTCACGCGCGCGCCGATGCTTTTGCCTATCCAGTTACGTTGCATGGTGATCACGCGCTCCGGCCAGTGCCCGGCAAGTTTCTCCAGGTCGGCCAGCAGTTCCTCGGCGTAATCGGTGATCCGCAGGAACCAGCCGAACAGTTCCTTTTGCGCCACCAGCGTATCGCACCGCCAGCATTGACCGTCATGCACCTGCTCGTTGGCAAGCACGGTGTGACACTTTTCGCACCAGTTCACGAACGTTTTTTTGCGGTAGGCCAGCCCCTTTTTGAAGAACTGGATGAAGAGCCACTGGGTCCATTTGTAATATCCGGGATGGCAGGTGGCTATTTCCCGCTCCCAATCGTAGCTAACCCCCAGCGCTTTTATCTGTCCGCGCATGGTGTTGATGTTCTCTATTGTCCATTTGTGGGGATGCGATTTGCGGTCAATCGCCGCGTTCTCGGCGGGAAGGCCGAATGCGTCCCAACCCATCGGGTGGAGCACGTTGAAGCCGTTCATCCGGTAGAAGCGGCTCATCAGGTCGCCGATGGTGTAGTTGCGCACATGCCCCATGTGTATGCGGCCGGAGGGGTACGGGAACATCTCCAGCAGGTAGAACTTGGGCCGCGCGGGATCGTGGACGGCCTTATCGGCCTTTTGGGCGGCCCACGCCTTCTGCCATTTGGCCTCTATTTCGGCAAATTCGTATTTCGGGTTCATAAATAGGAGTAGAAGCCTACCACAACTGAGGGCTATTCCTCCAACGGCTTGAGGGTGAGCGTTTTGGTTTCGGAGTCTATACTTGGCTCGTAGTCCTCCAGGTCGTTCATACCCAGGATTCCGGAGGCCTCGATATTCGCGTCTTCAAAATCCTTCACCACCGCGTTGACATTGTTCAGCTCGATTACGCCAAGCTGTATCCTGGAAATCTCCACCAGGTAGATCGGCAGTAGGGCGCCGTCCGGCGTGTGCGCCACCGCCTCGCTACCGGGTATCTTTTTCAATTGCAGTTCAGATTCCAGCTCGTGCGTGATCACGGTGGATGAGGAATCGGGGTCGTACAAAAACGGTTTTTTAAGCCCGTTGACCACTATCGTTATCATCATCGCCTTGCCATACTCGCGGTATTTCAGGCTGGCGGTCTTCGCCTTTTTTTCCTCTTTGGTTTTCAGCCGGGCCGCTCCCACGCGCTGGGCGCTTTTTTTGAACGCTTCCGGAATCACATCCTCGTCATTGGTGAAATGCACCACCCCCAGATCATCCACCCACCGCCAGTTGTCGGCGAAGGCAGAGGCGGCGAAAAGAAATACTGCCGCCATGAGAAGTCCGCACATTTTTTTCATTCCATCGTCTCCGCGCGGGGCGGCAAACGCTTGCCCGCGATATACATCCGGCGGCGGTCGCGCACATCGTTGCTCATGATGTTTATTGTAACATTCGCCGTGCCGGTCCCTATCATCCCCAGCCCGGCGGCGGCTTTTTTGCTCAGGTCAATGATCCGGTCCTTTTTGAACGGCCCGCGGTCGTTCACGCGCACCACCACCGTTTTACCGTTGTCCTCGTTATGCACCCGGATAAAGGTGTTGAAGGGGAGCGTTTTGTGCGCGGCGGTCATGGCATGCTGGTTGTACGTCTCGCCGTTGGCGGTGTTCTTTCCATGAAAATCAGGCCCGTACCACGAGGCCACGCCGGTCTGCGAAAACCCCGCGGCATCCTCCAGCGGATAGTACGTCTCGCCCTCCACCGTGTACGGCTGGCTCTTTTTCTGACCCCACTCATCTTTGGAAATATCTTCGCCGTCCGGCGGGGCAACCGCCGATGTATCCGTGGGCCCTTTGTACCGTTGCTTGCGGATGGACTCCACGGGGGCGCAGGAAGCCATCACCAAAACGATGGTCAAAAACCCCGCAAACAGCCCGCCAAACCGTAAAGCCATAATCTGTGGTAGTTTATCCCGTATGTCATTGGCCCACAAGCCCGCATCAACGCGCGCCCAACGCATCCTTTTGCGGTGCGCCCCTTCCGTCATCGCCGACGTGCATGCCATAGTGGAAGCGTGCGACAACGTGGCGGTGGTGCGCACGTTGGATCCGGAACAATCGGTGGTGGAGATCATTGCCACGCCGGACACCTTCGCCGACGCGCTGGGGCTGGCGCAAAGCCTGGAAAGGATACTGGGCGCGGAGATCCTCCACCCCCGGCCAGGAGCGGCCTCCGGTAATTGATCCCGAATTGGAACGAGAGACCTTAAATCACCGCTATCGCGTCTATTTCCACCAGCGCGTTTTTCGGGAGCGCCGCCACCTGCACCGTGGCGCGCGCGGGCGGGCTTGATTTAAAGAACCCCGCATACACGCCGTTCATGTCGGCGAAGTGCGCCATGTCCTGAAGGTACACGGTGGTCTTGACCACGTTGTCCAATGTGCCGCCCACCTCTTCCATTATCGCGGTGATGTTTTTCAGCACGCGTTCGGTTTGTTCCTTGATGCCGCCTTGCACCATTTCGCCGCTGGCGGGGTCGAGCGGGATCTGGCCGGAAACATAGAGCAGGTTCCCGGTGCGCACCGCCTGGGAATACGGCCCGATGGCTTTCGGCGCGTGAGGGGTGGCGATGATCTTCTTTTCCATGCGGACAATTTACACGGCTTCAGGCGTGGAACGCAAGATTAGGCGGAAAATTCCCACGGAGGCGGGAGGTCTTTCGTAACGGTAAGCGGATACCCTTCGGGGCGCACTATCGGCTTCTTCGTTTGCGCCAAATGCGCGATGAACCGCGACGCGGTCGCGGGGCCGTTTGTTCGCGCCAGCGCCTGCGCTATGGCATGGGCGCGCCTGCCGAAAGAAGGTTTCTCGATCAATTTATCCACCAGCTCCCGTATCTCGCCAGGAGTGATCCTGTTCATGTCCGCCCGCAATCCCGCGCCCAGATATTCCACGCGGCTGGCGTTGTCTCCCTGTTCGCCCCCGGCCGGCAAAACCAGCAGTGGTTTTCCCGCGGCGAGCGTTTCATTCACCGTGTTGTTACCGCCATGGGAGATCACCACATCCACGCGCGGAAGCAAGGACATCTGGTCAACGGTCTCGAACAAAATCACGTTGGAGGGGAGTTTCAATTTGAATAGTTTTTCATAGGCGCGTCCGGCGCTCACCACCAATTGGTGTTTTCCATCGGCGAATGCCTCGATGATCTTCATGTACACCGCCGGCTTGTTGTTGAACACAGTGCCGAGCGACGCATAAACGATCCGTCTGGTCGTGGAAAGCTTTTCAATGGGAAACCCTTTTACCGAAGGCTTCCCCCCGGCGAGACAAGGCCCGGTAAAGAAAGCGGTGAGGGGAATGCCTGAACGCGGCGCTTCCATGCATTCGGCGGTCAATATCAGGGTGAGCCACGGCGATGAGGGCGCGGAAAGGTATGGAATGCCGCCGGTCGGCGTTCGCAAGCCGACCTCCCTCCGCGCTTTCGTAAGCGATTTTTCAACCATCCGTTCCAATACATCCGCCAGCTTGCGGTAGCGCGCTTCCTTGTTGCCGGGCGAGGGGCCTATCGGCAGGCCGCTTCCGAACGGCGGCACTCCCTCCCCTTTGTAACAAAGTCCCGCGTGATAAACGACGGCGTAGGGCATCTTTTTTGACTCCGCGGCAATGAACGCGCCGGGGAACGAAAAATCCGCCACCACCGCGTCGGGCCGGACCTGTTCAAGGATTTTTCCCAGCGCCCGGGCGTAGTGCGCGGCCCCGCTGAAAAAAAGCCGCACCGCCATGAACGTTTCCGGATAGCCCGACAGCAGAGGTAAAAACAAAAGCCCCATCGTGGAAGCCGCCGGGCGCACAGGAATGAACCGGATATCCTCATCCGCGAACACCCGCTGAATATTCGGGGGGGCAAAACCGGCAAAAACGGCGGTGTGCCCTTCCACCCGCAGTTGCCGCGCGATTGCCAGCAACGGGTTCAAATGCCCCAGGGAAGGATGTGCGGCAAACAGCAAGGTGCTCATAGTCCCTCACCTCTTCGTACACGATTTGACGGGCTGGGTTCCCTCCGCGAAAATCTCCATAACCGCCGGGCCGCATCGCGGATCCGCCAACAGCCCCGTCACGGGGTCTATCTCCGCCTCCTCTATTCCGTCCGGCGGTTCAAACTCGTGCGCCTCCCGCCCTTTCAGGGCGGTGGCCATGAATTCGGTCCATATCGGCCCCGCGGCCTTCGCTCCGGTCTCCCCTTCCCCCAGCGATTTTTTAACATCGAACCCCACCCACACGCCCGCGGCCAATTGCGGCGCATACCCCACGAACCACGCATCGGTGAATTCGTCGGTGGTGCCGGTCTTCGCCGCCACCGGCCTCCCCGCCTTTTGGGCCACCCTGCCCGTCCCCTCCCGCACCACGCTTTGGAGTAGGCTGGACATCAGGTAGGCGGTCTTGGCGGATGTGACCTCGGTAAACGCGGGGCTTGTTTCTTCGGGCGCGCCCCCTTTCGACCGCACGGAGCGGATGATGAGCGGATTGGCCCGCTGGCCCCGGTTGGCGAACGCCGAGTATGCGGAGGTAAGTTCTTTCAACGTCACTTCCGATCCTCCCAGAGCCAATGACGGGTACGGCGTTAATTCGGTTGTTATCCCGTCGCGCCGCGCGAAGGCGATGACCTTTTGCGTGCCGAGCGCCAAAAGCAGTTTTACACTGGCAAGGTTCAGCGAATGGGTAATCGCATAGCGCAAAGGCACCGGCCCGAAAAAGCGGTTTTGGTAATTCACCGGTTTCCACGAGCCTCCAAAAGCGGGGTCTTCCACTTCCAGCGGCGAATCCACCAGGATACTCGCCGGGGTATAGCCGTTCTCCAGCGCGGTGGCGTACAACAGCGGCTTGAACGCCGAGCCGGGCTGGCGGCGCGCCTGCACCGCGCGGTTGAACTGGCTTAGGCGGAAATCCGTCCCCCCCACCATCGCTTTTATTTCCCCCGTCGCTGGCTCGATGGCAATAAGCGCCCCCTGCACCGGAAGTTTTTGGGGATTCCCCTTGCGCTTGGCGATTCGTTCCTCAAGCTCCTTGACGCCTTTCGCCACGGCATCCTGCGCCGCCACCTGCATCTCGATGTTCAACGTGGTGCGCACCTCCAGCCCCCGGCGGTAAATCCCCTCGGAGCCGTACCGCGTTTCCAGCTCCTGCCGCACCAATTCCAAAAAATACGGAGCGTATTCAATGTTTTTTTTGTACGAAAGGGCTATCGGTTCCACCTCCGCCTTCGCGCGCGCCTCTTCGGTGATGAACCCCTCGGCCTTCATCCGCGCCAACACGAACGAACGGCGCTCCTTCGCCTTCCCCATGTTCGAGTACGGCGAATAGAGCGAAGGGCCTCGCGGCAACGCGCCGATGAGAGCGCATTCGGCCAGCGTGAGATCCTTTGCCGATTTGCCGAAATAAACCTGCGAGGCCGCTTCCAGGCCATACGCGCCGGAGCCGAAATAAATCTGGTTGAAGTAGGTGGTCAGAAGCTCCTGCTTTGTGTAATTTAGTTCAAGCTGGAGCGCGATCATCATTTCGTTCAGCTTGCGGGAAAGCGTTTTTTCCGGGGTAAGAAAGAGCGTCTTTGCCAGTTGCTGGGTTATGGTGCTCCCGCCCTGCACCAACCTGCGGGCGCGGATGTCCGCCAGCAGGGCGCGGAAAAGGCTCAACGCGCGCACCCCCTTGTGCCGCCAGAAATGCGCGTCTTCCGCCGCCAGCACGGCGTTGATGGCATCAGGCGGCAGTTGCTCGAAAGACAACAGTTCGCGCTTTTCCTGAAACAGTTCGCCGATGAGCCGCCCGTCGTCCGAATATATTTTCGTGGAAACGGGGGGCGCGTATTCCTCAAGGGATTTGACGTCCGGCAGTTCGGCGAACTTCGCGAAAATGTACCCGGCGATGCCCCCCATGAGCGCGCCAAACAGCAACGCGGCGATGATGACCGGTTTGCGGAACGGCACTTTACCGCCTCCCGCGCCTTGCGCGCCGCGGGATGCGCGAACCTGGACGCTTACAGGTCGTACTCGTAATTGGTCACAACCCCGTTCTTGTCAAATTCAACGTATAGCGGGCGGAGGTTGAAATCCTTGTAAAAGTACCGCTCCCCTTCCGGCAGGAGAACGCGGTCCATCGGCTCGCCGAACACCGCCTCCACCTGCGCCTTGGTGGTCTTCCCCTTTGTTATCCGCGCCGCTTTTTCTTTCGTGATATTCGTATCCGCCTTGATGTTCAGCCGCTCGGTGGAGCAGGCCGAAAGCGCCGCCAGCAGTGCCAGCACAAACAGTTTTTTCGCCATATCCTTCACCTTTCCCGCCGCGATGGAAAGCGGTCCCGGCAAATAACCGGTCAGCTCTTCCGCGACATGTTTTTCACCACTATACTTGAAAACCGGCACGCCGTAACCGCAGGCCGATTGCACCTGCTTTATCTTCAACAGGAATATCTGGCGTACCCCGTTTTTGTCCATCCCTTCCCAATTGGCGAACAGGCCGTCGAACTTCGCATCGGACGGTTTTACGCTCTCCCCCGCGCAAAACAGCCGCAGGATGAGCGGTGATTCATCGAACGAACAGAACATCACCGTCACCGGTGAACCTTCGGCGATGTCCTCCGCCGTGCGGTTGCCGCTTCCGTACAGGTCGAGGCAGGCCGCCTCGCTCGCCCCCAGCACGCGGAACGGGAATATACCCTTCGGGGAGATGTTCACGTCCCGCCCCCCGGCGGCGGAACCGACGAAAAACAGTTTTTGCTCCTTGATGAACGCGATATGTTCTTCCGTCAACGAATCGAATAGTTTTGCCATCCGGGAATTGTATGCCCTACGCGCCCCCCATATCAACCAAAGGAAACAACCGCCGGTAACGGTTTCCAAATTCCCGCCCGATGCACTATGATGAAGCAAGCCATTCAAACAAGGAGAAACACCCGTGGAAAAGTGGCAATGCAGTGTCTGCGGTTACATCTACGACCCCGAAAAAGGCGACCCGATGGGCGGCGTGCCCCCTAGCATCCCGTTTGAGTCCCTCCCCCATTCATGGTCCTGTCCACGATGCAACGCGAGGCGGGAGAAATTCCACCCCGGCGTGACGATGACGGAAAAACCGTCTCTGCTGGCGCGGCTGTACTACGCGGAAGACATCGCGTACTACTTCATCGCCTTCATCCTCTTTTTCTCGGCGGCGGTGCTCATCGGCATCGCGGTGATGCACCTTATGAAGGGGCTGACCACGATCAACATCCTCAACGTGGTGAACGACGTCCTGCTGGTGGTGATACTCCTGGAGATATTCAGCACGGTCCTCATCTACCTGACAGAGCGACGCATTTCGCTCACGCCCTTCCTGCTGATCGGGGTCATTTCTTCCATCCGGCGCATCCTGATGGTAAGCGCCATGATGAGCGTGCAGGAAGATATGAGTATCGAGATGTTCGACCGCTCACTCAAGGAACTGGTGGTGAGCACCGGCATCGTGATAGCCCTTATCGCCGCCTACTATGTGCTGACGAAGGTGCTACCCTCGGCGGAACGGTGCGTGGGATGCCTCGGCGTGGAACCGCGGGAAGAGACCCGGCGGGACGCCAGACGGGATTAAAGGCCTCCGGCACGGCGGCCGTTTCCCCATTACGCGGTGAGGTTTACGATTTCGCCTTTGCCGTAGGTGGATTGCTGTTTATCCATCCGCGCGGTTTCATTATATGAGCCGGTTTTGGCGGCTTGGGCCGGTTGCCGAGGCGACATGTTGCGGTCAGTGGCATTTCCGTCGGCGTTGTCCCTGTTCTGCGCCCGGTTGCGGACGGCATTGGTTGGCCGGACCGCACCGTTATTCAATGCGGCAATAAGCTGGTTATAGTTTCCGCCGCCGGTCTGGTCGCTTTTTTGCGAGCGGGATGATTCCGCGCCGTCATTGTCGGAACCGCCGCCCGATTTGCGGGCATTATTGGCGCCGTTGTTCTGTTTGTTGGCCCTTTGCGCCATCATCTGTTGCATGGCAACGCTGGGGCGGCTACCGCTGACCTTCACTCACACCTCCGATAAGACCCACAAAGCACAACGGTTTCTTATCGGAAGCTTTTGGGGAAACTGTACCCCGGTCAGTCAAACTATCGCTCCCTGATGATATTCCCTCTGGCGTTATATAACACGATGCGTTATATTGCCCCCAAGGCATGATAAGAGCGTTTGGGTGCGCCAAAACACGGGAGCTGTTCGCCACCGGAAAGAGCAGGCATTTCCCAATGGCGGTTTGCAAAGTGGGATTGCGCAAACTTGATTACCTTCATGCCGCGAAACGGCTGGACGACCTTGCAAGGGTGCCGGGCCACAGGCTGGAAGCGTTAAAAGGCAATTACAAAGGGTTTTACAGTATCAGGATAAACGACCAGTTCCGCATCGTGTTCCGCTTTGCGGAATCGGATGCGTATGACGTAAAGATAACCGATTACCATTAAGAACGGGAGCCAGCGATGGATATGAAAAGGAAGCCGACCCATCCGGGAGAGATTTTGCGCGAGGATTTCTTAAAACCCCTCAACCTTACCCAAGTGGAGTTGGCAAAGGCTTTGGGAACCGCTTTCCGCACAATTAATGAAATCGTGAACGAGCGGCGCAACCTTAGCCCGGAAATGGCCGTAAAACTTGCCCGCTACTTTGGGACTTCCGAGGAAGTATGGCTGAACCTGCAAAACCAGCATGACATCTACCGGGTAAAAACAAGAAATAGGAAAATGCTGGTGAGCATTAAGCCCCTTCGAACCGCACACGCCGCACGTTAGCCTTTTTCCATTTGCGGGTGAGCGCGGATCAACAAACATTGACGCGCAAAAACGCATTGTGGCGCGACAATGGTCGGCGCTTCGCTCCGATGCACTGGCTAAAGCCCGTACCCACCCAAGTTAAAATGCTTCAAACCGTTTCCTTCAGGTAGGCCAGGTTCTCCGCGTTGAACGGCGTCGGCGCGATATCGAAGAACTTTATATATTCCGTTTCCGGCACGCGGTTGCCCGCCATCAGCATCTCGATCTCGTCGGCGGTGGCGGGAAAAAACGCGAAAGAGCCGAGCAGGGAAAATACCGGCTTCGCCAAAAACCACGGCACCGGCAGTTTCGCCCGCGGCGTTTTCCCCATGCCGATGAAGATAAGGTTCAGGATCTCGCGGTACGAGTAGGCCACATCGCCGCCCAAATGGAACGTCTTGCCGATGCTAGCGGGATTATCCAACGCCCCCGCGAACGCCGCCGCCACGTCTTTCGCGTGTATCGGCTGGAGCCGGTAGTTGCCGTCGCCGAACACCGGAATGACCGGCGCGAATTTGAACGAGCGGCCCAGTTGGGTACAGAACTCTATTTTCCCTTCCGGCGGTTTGCCGAAAACGACCGACGGGCGGAAAATGGTCCAATCCAGCCCCGAAACGCGCACCAATTCCTCGCCCTGCGCCTTAGTCGTTTGATATTCCGCAATGCCGTCCGGCGACGCGCCATTGGCGCTCATCTGGATGAACCGCTTTACCCCCGCTTTGCGCGTGGCATCCAGCAGGTTCCGGGTGGCCTCCACATGGAACCGGGGGAACGTTATCCCCCGTGAAGGGAAGGCGCGGATGATCCCGATGAGGTTGATTACCGCGTCATGCCTTTCCAGTGCGCCAGCCATGCTGGCGGGTTCCAGAGCGTCCCCTCTCCAGTTTTCTGCAGAAGAGGTGCGCCGGGTGGTGCTTCTTGACAGGCAGGTAACCCGGTGTCCACGGGCGGTCAGCGCGTCTATCAAGTACGAACCGATGAACCCTGAACCTCCCGCGACCAACACTTTCATCCTTGGTGCCCTCCGGCATTGCTGTTTTCATGGTGTTCATGGAATCGCTCCAACGCGAGGTGACGTAATTTGAAGTTGCCTTGAAATAGGTCTTGAACTCTTCCCACAACGCTTTCATAAGCGTTCACCGCCTTTCCGGCCACGCAACTCCCCTTTCAGGGGGAATCCGCCGCCAAACGACTTGTTAAGGGGCGTTCGTTCTCCTGCCTAAATCTTACGCTTCGGGAGGCCGGAGGTCAATGCCGACCGTACCTCTTCCGGCATCCGTATCGGCTTTATGTCGCGGTTCACGCAGGCCATCCGCGTGGAGCCGGTGACAAGCAGTACGTCGTCCCCTTTGCGCCGGATGGTGTAATGCACCGTGAAACTGCTCCCCTTCACCCCTTCGATGAGGGTGTTCACCTCCAGCGTGTCGCCGTAGAACGCGGGGGACTTGTAATGGATGGTTGCGTCCACCACGGTGAAGATGATCCCGATCTTTTGCAGGCCCGCCAGCGAGACCTTGCGGTCCGAAAGGAACTGTGTGCGGGCGCGTTCGAAGTAGCGCAGGTAATTGGCGTAATAGACTACGCCGCCGCAGTCGGTGTCCTCATAATAGACTTTTATCTCCACGTTTTTCCGCCTCCTTCGCCCGTTGCCAAATCGCTTCCATCTCGTCCAGCGTGGCGTGGGTGATGTCCTTGCCGCGCCGCTTGAACTCCTTCTCTATCTCGCCGAAACGGTATATGAACTTGTCTATCGAGCCGCGCAGGGCGTCGTCAGCGTCCACGTCAATGAAGCGGCCCAAGTTCACGAGGGCGATCATCACGTCCCCCATTTCCTCCTTCATCCCCGCATGGTCTTTATTATGCCTCGCTTCCATCAATTCCCGCCACTCTTCTTCCACCTTCTTCCATACGTCCTCGCTGTGGGGCCAATCGAACCCCACCCGCGCGGCGCGCTCCTGCAACCGTTTGGCGCGGATGAGCGTGGGCAGTTGCTTCGGGATGCCGTCCAGCACCGATTCGCGCTGTTTTTCGCCGCTCTTTATCTTCTCCCACTTTTGCA
>JACRGR010000015.1 GCA_016212275.1 Nitrospinota bacterium
CCTCCGCTAATAGTTCATGTAAAAACTAAAAACCCCCCAAAGGGTTATATTGTTACCTGCTCATTAAGAGTAACGCCGGAACAGGCCCCCGGCCAATGGACATCAACCACCTCCTTACTCCTTCGGATTTATTTTTTTACGTTTTCAACCCTCTAAACCCATAACCCCCTTAGATAGGTGGCTACCGGATTATACCCTTTGTTAACCTCTCCCTATAAAGTTTAACAAGTTCTTAATAAACACCGTAACAATACCAAACCCGCCGTTTGGCTGTCAACCCCTAAAAAACAACCCTGTTCGCCAAGATGCGAACAGGGCGAGGGTTATGGGCTGAGACGACCGCGGCCCCTTTATACCGCCGTTGGTAGCTACAGGCACTCCTGCCTGTAGCTCGTTGCGGAGCAACGAGGAAAAATTGCCGCATTGCGGCAATGTACAGGCAAGAGTGCCTGTACCTACCGGAACTGTTTGTGCGGTTTCTCCCCAGATCATATCTTCCTTCATCCCTCTCGACGAATACCGATTACCAAAACCCATTCGGGCAAGGTCAACAGTCAAGGTCTCCTCTCCTTAACTTGGCCCAATATACAACAAAAAGGGCAAAGTTCAAACTTTTTCCGTTTTGGAGGGGGTGAAGAGAGGGGAACTCATCCGCGGATTGCACAGATTGACGCCGATTGAAAAACAGCGTTCTCTTCACCAATCCGCGCCTATCCGCGACATCCGCGGATAGACGCACCCAATGTTAGGCCAAAGGGTCAGCCGGCCTGCGCGTCCGGGAACACCCGGTGTTTCGTGGTGTACTCGCAATCGTGCAGGACGATCTGCTTGCCCAGAAGGCGAGCCTCGTTTATCAGCACCGGCCCTTGCAGGTTCGCCGTCATCAGCCGCGGGTCGTCCTGCGGCATGGTGACGATCACGCGTATCATCAGGTCGCTCTTGTTCTTTATCTGGATGTCTTGCAGGTCGCCGTCCTCCGCGTCGAATTGGTAATCCTCGCAGAAGAGGAACGGGTTGATGGTCACGAACGCCAGGTCCGGTTGGTCCACCGCCTGCAAAAGCTCGAACGGCGTTCCCTCCAAAAACGGCAGGAACACGAACCGCGTATATTGATGGAAGCCGATGATACCCTCGTTGAAGGTGAGTATCCGCGCGGGATCGATCTCCACTTCGCCGAACCGTCCGGTGAGTATCTTCATGGTTTTTTCCCCATGCCGCCCATCAGGTTTTTGAGCGACCCCATGTCCACGTTCTTCCACGCCGAGGCCAGCTTGTTCTCGTCCTGAATCCGGCTGTATATCTCCTCGCGGTGAATGCTCATCGAGCGCGGCGCTTCCACGCCCACGCGCACCGAGCGTCCCTTCACGTCCATGATGGATATTTTTATGTTGTCCCCGATGTTGATGGACTCGCCCACTTTCCTTGTCAGAACCAGCATGTTTTTTCTCCTTTGCCTTCCATGGCGTTTCCGATTGGGGGCATTTTACATCAATAACAGCCCCCGCGGTTGCGTGATTATCCACTTTTCCTCCCGTTCGTTATCTTAAAAAATCTATGAGCGACGGCTGGATGATGGACGCCGTCGCTTTCGCCGTGGCCTGGTAGGCCGTTTGCAAAAGCGCGAAATCCGAGATCGCTTTCGCCATGTCCGCGTCCTGCGCGTTGCTGAGCAATGTGGTGGTGTCGGCCTTGGACTGTTCGAGCTGTGTGCTGGTGGTATCCACCCGGTTCATCCGGGCGCCTATCTCGCCGCGCAGGGCGGTTGAGGTATTGACGGCCGAGGAGAAGTTCTCCATCAGGCCCGCGATCGCCTTCACGTCGTTTCCTTTCAGCGCCGCGCTCAGTTTCTGGAGCGAGGCGATGAGGTTCCGCCCGCCGCCGACGCCCAGCCGTTCCGCCGTTTTCCCGGAGCCGATATCGTTGGCGAACGCCACGGTCGCGGCGTTGTTCGACGTGACCGTAAGCGCGTTGGACGTGGGGTTTAGCGCGGCGGTGACGTTGGTGCCGCTGGCGTTGATCGCGTTGATGACGTCTCCGATCGTGCTCGCCCCCGCGAACGACACGGTGGCCGAAGCTGAACCGTTCACCACCGAAATGTTCGAAAGGGTCATCCCCGTGCCGCCGGAAAGGTCGCTGATGAGCGTACTCGCGGTGAGGGCGGGGTTGAGGTCGTCGCTTTTGAACGAGGTCACGCTCCGGCTTCCGGCCAGCCCCATCTCCGATGCGGCGGCGCCACTGCCGTTGGCAATGACCAGCGGCCCGGTGACGGTCGAGGTGTTGTTGTCCTTTATCTGTATTCCCATCCCGTCGGCCGCGATGGAAGCGGTGACATTCGCCCCGCTGGCGTTAATCCCGGCGATCAGCCCCGCCACGGTCATTCCGGCGGTCACATTGACCGTGCCGGCGGCGCCCGCGCGGTCGGTGATGGTGAAGGTGCCCGCGGTCACGCCCGCCCCGCCGCGGAGCGAAGAAAGAAGCGTGGCGCCGTTCAGGCGCGGGTTGAGGTCCGCGGTGAGGAACTCCGAGGCGAGCACGGAACTGCCGATGGTCGCCCCTTCGCTGATATCGGATTGGAGTGAGGTGTGATCCCCCGTGTAATAGCCCGCCGCCGTTACGGGAGCGTCATTCGTCCTGCGTCCACCGAAAATGAAGTCGGAGCCTATCTTGCTGTTGCCTATCTGGATGGCTTGGGCGATGAGGTTGTCGATCTCCGCGGCGGTGGTCAGGCGCGTCTGCGGCGTGGCGTTGGCGCTGGCCTGGCTCATGGACAATTCCAGCGCGCGCGAGGCGGCGTCGGTGGCCGACGCCACCAGCGATTCGCTGGTGCCCAGGTAGCCGCGCGCTTTTTGCGCGATGATCGTGTAGCGGTCGTTGCGGTCGAGCCGCGTTTGGTACTGCATGATCTCGCCGATGGCCAGGGGATCGTCGGACGGCTTGTTCACCCGCTTGCCGGAACTGATCTGCTCCGATGCGTTGAACATCCCCTCGTTCTGGCGGTACATGTTGATGAGGGAGTTGTTGTACATCATCTGGTTGGTGATCCTGAACATACGCCTTATTCCTCTTCTTTATTTAATCGCCAGCAACGTCTGGACCATCTCGTCCACCGTGGTTATTGTCTTTGCCGCCGCCTGGTAGGCGCGCTGGAATTTGACGAGGTTCACCATCTCTTCGTCCAGCGCGACGCCAGACACCTGTTCGCGCAGGTTGCCGAGCTGGTTGGCCACCGCTTCCTGCATTTTCTGGCCGTCTTTGGCGGCCTTGGACGAGGCGCCCACGCCGCCCACCACCGCTCCGTAAAAATCGTTGAACGTGTAGATGCCGGAGGTGGAGGTGAACGTGGCGGAGGACACCGGCCCGGCGGCCGTCCACGCGCCGCCCATCGCCTTGGCGTATTGCAGTGTGGCGATCTTCTCCGCCACCGATCCGTCGCCCCATTGCTGTGTGCCGCCGGCGGCGATCTTGTTCAGGTCGTTCTGCGCGGTGGTGTTCATGCCCATCGTAAAGGCGGAGTTGTGCACCGCGCTGATGTCGAAAAAGTCGCCCGCCTGCGGCGCGCCGGAGATGGAGATGGAGAATCCCCGATCCTGGAAAAAAGTGATCGGCGTTCCCGCCGAGTAGGCGAACGTGCCCTCGGTGGCGCCCTTGTCCATGTTCCGCACGGTATAGTTGCCCGCGCCGTCGAAGGTCAGGCGGAAGTGGTCGGTGTTCACGTTGTCCGGGTTGAGGATGCTCCCGGCGCCGATGGTGCCAGTGCCCTTGTTGAGCGCGGCGGCCCGTCCGCCGGGGGTAAGCCCGTTGAAGAAGTTGTTGCCGGTGGAGCCGTCGATCCCGAAGCCTCCGTTGTGCAGGCGGTTCACTTCCTTGATGATGGAGCCGGAGAGGCTGTCGAGGTCGTTGAGCGCTTTGGTCACGTCGGTATCGCGCATGGCCATCCACGCGCCCATTTGCCCGCCCGCGATCTCGCCGGTGATGTTCACGCGGTTCCCCGCGGAATCGGCCCAGTACACCGAGCTGGTCTCCGGGTCCGAGGCGTTTTGCGTGGTGGAGAGGGTGAACGTGTCCTGCCCCACCGCCAGCGGCCTGCCGTTCTTCATCATCACGGACACTTCGCCGTTGCTTTGCTCGAAGTAGCTCACGTCCACGAGGTTGCTCATCTGCTTTATCAGGCCTTCGCGCCGGTCGCGGTAGTCGTTCGCCACCGCGCCGTTGGTTTCGGTTTCGTGTATCACCTTGTTCAGGTCGGCGATCTCGCGCGAGATGCGGTTGACCTCAGGGATGGCGCCGGTGACTTTCAGGTCGACGTCCTTGCGCATCCGTTTGAGTTCCGATGCGACGTAGGAGACCTTCAACGCCAGCCCTTTTCCTTTTTCCACCACGTCGCGCCGCTCGGTGGCGCCGGAGGGGTTGATGGCGAGGTTGTAGAACCCTTGGAAGAACTGGCTCATCTGGTTGTTCACGCCCGCGCCGGTCGCCTCGTTCATGATCACGTCCATGCGATCCATCAGCGAGGAGCGCGCCTGCCACTGGTTGAGGTTGAAGTTGTTTTCCAGCCGCTGGTTGAACAGGAACTGGTCGAACCGCCGCGTGACCCCGGCGATGGTGACGCCGGTGCCGATGAAATGGTTTCCCTGGTTCACCGGGAACTGCGCCTGCATGTTCACGTCCTGCCGGGTGTAGTCCGTGTTGTTCACGTTGGCGATATTCTGGCCGGTGACCTCGATGCCGGTTTGGTTGGCCAGCAATGCCCACTTGGCCGTATTCATCGCGCCGTAAATATTCATGTCAGTACGCCTTTGTTACCATCATGCCGGAGGGCATCCGTCCCGCCACGGTCCGCCCGTTCGAGTAGGTATCCGGCTGGCCGATGAGCACGCTGGCGAACCGGAGGGATTCGCGTATCGTGGTCATGGCCCTGCCGATGAGCCGTCGGTTGAAATCGCTGAGGTCTTTCGCCTTTTCACTGGCCGCGACCAGGCGGTCCTTGGCGGCCAGCAAACCCGCCTTCACGGTCTCGTTCGCCTGTATGTCCGCCAGCCAGCCCAGGGTGATCTCTTCGCCGCGCTTGCCGATGCTTTGCGCGATTTTCGCCACCAGGCTTTTCCGGTTCTCGTCCAACAGGCGCAGTTTCAGCGCGAGGTTTTCGCGCTCTTTCAGCAGTTCGTCCAGCCGCGCGAAATCGGCGGTCTGTATCGCCCTTGCTTCCTCTTCGGCTTTCACGCACATCTGTTCGTACAGCTGGGCGTTCTGCTCCAAAAGACCGGCAAGCTGGTTGACGAGGTTCATTTCTTTTCTCCTTTGGGCGCGGCGGCGAGGTAGGCGGCCGAGAGCCGGTGGTACAGTTCCTGCGCTATGCCGCTGTTTCCCTTTTCCGCCATGTTCATGGACATCGTGTCGTCGAGCATGGACTTGTATATCTCTTCGGCATTTCCGCCGTCCAATGAAGCGCTCTTCGGCACGGTGCGCCGCATGGCGGACACCACTTCCTTCATGAAGAACGACTCATATTCTTTCGAGAGTTTCTTTATCTGCGCCAGGTCGCCCTTTTGGCGCGGGGTGGCGTTTTCCGGCACGGGGTCGAACTCGCGCCGCATCGGAGCCGTTGCCCCCCCGCGGAAATTGGCGCCGTTCATGCCGTTCATAACACTTCCAGTTCCGCGTTCAGCGCGCCGGAGGCGTGGAGCGCGCGGAATATGGCCACCAGGTCTTGCGGCGAAACGCCCATCGCGTTGAGCGCCGCTATCAGTTCGTTGATATTCGCGTTGGAGCGGATGACGCTCACCGGTTCTTTCCCGGCGGGTAGCTGATCCTTGCGGATACGCAGGGTGATGTCGGCGAAGCTTATCGCCACATTGTTCACTTCCACATGGTCGCCGATGATCACGGTGCCGCTTTTTTCGTCCAGCACCACTTTCGCGGGCATGTCGCTCTTCACGGCGATCTGTTCCACCTCGCTGATGAAGCCGAACGGGCTTGCCGCCTGTTCGGCGGGTACGTTGAGTTCCACCGTGCCGGCATCCAGCCCGCGGGCCGCGTTGTCGCCGAATTTCTGGTTGACCGCGGCCACGATGGCGGAGGCGGTGGCGAAGTCCGGCTTATCCAGCAGGAGCGTGAATTGCGATTTGCTGGCGAATTCCGTGGGCACTTCCTTTTCCACGATCGCCCCGTTCGGAATGATCCCCTGTGTGGGAATGGCTTCCGCCCGGTCGGTTTTCTTCGACGGTTTGCGCGTGACGGCCAAGGTCCCCTGCGCCACGGCGTAGGTCTCGCCATTGGCCGCCTTGAGCGGGGTGAGCAACAGCGTGCCGCCTTCCAGGCTCTTCGCGTCGCCCAGCGAGGAAACGGAAATATCCAGTTTCTGCCCCGGCTTCGCGAACGGGGGCAGGCTCGCCGTCACCATCACGGCGGCGGCGTTTTCGGTCTTCAGGTCGCGCAGGTAGCGGGTTTGCGAGGTGCCCACCTGCGGGCCGCTCAGTTGCGTCACGTCCACCGTGGTGCCCAGCCGTTTGAGCATGGCGATGAGCGTTTGCGCGGTAAAGGGGGACTTCGACGCCTTGTCGCCGGTGTTTTTCAGGCCGACCATCAGGCCGTAGCCGATAAGCTGGTTCTGCCGCATGCCGGAGACCGACACAATGTCCTTTATCCGTGCCGCCTGCGCGGGCGCGGCAAGGATCAGCGCGGCGATCATCGCCGCCGCCGCGGTTTTAAGCAAACGCATATTCATGTTCATCGCTCCTTAAAACGGCCAGATGGAATGAAGCGCGCGTCCCACCCATCCGCTCCGGTTGCTGTCGTTCAGGTCGCCCACGCCGTCGTAGGTGATGTCGGCGTTGGCGATCTTGGTGCTCACTATCGAGTTGTCGAAGTTCACGTCCTCGGGGCGGATGATGCCGGCCACGGCGACGTACTGGTCTTCGTTGTTGATCTTCAGTTTTCTGCGCCCGTATATCTTCATGTTGCCGTTCGGGAAGACTTCCATGATCATCGCCGAAACGGTGGAGGTCAGCGCGTCGGACCGGCTGTTGTCGCCCGACCCGGCGAAGTTCTCGCCACCCCCCACGTTGATGGTGGTGGGCGCGCTGGTGCCGCCGGTGCTGATGCCGATGGAGTCCTTCACTTGGCGGTTGGTCTTCACGCCGGTCCGGTTGGCCGCCGTGGTCTTTTCCACCAGGTGGACCACGATGAGGTCGCCGGTGCGGAGCGCCTTGTTATCGGAGAAAAAGGAGTTTTTGCTGTTCTCGCCGGGCCACAGCGAACCCTCGGTGGAGGACACTTTCACCGGCTCGGCTTCCGGGATCACCGGTTCCGGGATGGTCTTCGCGGCGCACGAGGCCAACAGGCCGCCCGCCGCCAGAAGGATTATCAATTTCACTTTCACGTCCGCCTCCATTTCGTCCGGTGTTAAAAGAGCACCTGCACGGTCCCGCTATCCACCACTTTGGCGAAAAGCCTTTTGTTCGACCGCAGGTTCACCACCGGTATCATCTCGCCTATCGTCCCGTCCTTTTTCGCTATCCCGCGCGACGACAGCCGAATGCTGTCGGTCTCCGCGATGATCGTCACCACGTCGCCGGCCTTTATGTCCGCCGCTCTCGCCAGGCCCGATTGGAGCACCGCCCTGCCGGGAAGAATGCTCCGTTCGGCTACCTGACCAGTGACTTGTGCAATTTGCGTGCATAAGTCCTCCAGCGGGGACTCCACCACGCGCCGTTGTACATCCAGCATGTCGGCGGTAATCGCCGTGCCCCGGCTGATGCGGGATTTTGCAACGACCATTTCCGCGAACATTTCCACTTTCAGATCAATGCCCAACCGCTTGATTACGCTACCGTTTTTTGAAAATTCCACGGTCAATGCGCGGAGTTCCCCGCCTTTAGACGAGCGCAAGGGGGTAATTTGGTAGCTATCGAATTCCGCCGGAATTTTATCGTTGGTGGTTACGGCAAGTTCGGCTATCCGCCACTCTTCCACCGCCTCCGGCATTTGCCCGGCGAGGTATTCCCCGGCGATTTGGCGCAGGTAGGCGGAAGTTTTTGCATCCAGTGCGGCAATTTTTTCCCCGTGCGCGGGCGGGGCGTATCCGGCGTTGTAGGCCATGATCTGCGTCGCGTCGTCGGCCAGCGCCGTGGCCGCGGATGCCAATGCCACCGTGGCGGAAACCAAAAGGAGCCTTGTTTTTTTCATCGCCGTTTACCGTTTCGTGTTGTTTGCCGTTTGCATCATTTCGTCCGATGTGGTGATCGCCTTCGAGTTCATTTCGTAGGCGCGCTGGGCCAATATCATGTTGGTCAGCTCTTCCACCACGTTTACGTTCGAGGTCTCAATGGAGCCTTGTTGCACCAGCCCCAGTTCGTTCGTGCCGGGGTTCGACACGGCGGGGGTGCCGCTTGCATCCGATTCCTTGTACAGCCCCCTGCCGACCGATATGAGGCCCGCGGGGTTGATGAAGTTCGCCAGCTCTATCTGCCCCACCACGTTGGGGGTCACGGTGCCGGGTTGCATCACCGAGATCGCGCCGGTGTTGCTGATCGAAATGGAGATCGCGTCCGCCGGGATGGTGACGGGCGGCTCCAGCGGCTCGCCGTCCGCCGTGACCATCTGTCCGGTATTGTCGAGTTTGAAGGTGCCGGTGCGGGAATACGCGGTGGTGCCGTCCGGCTGGAGAATCTGGAAAAACCCCTTGCCCTGTATGGCGAGGTCGAGTTCGTTGTTGGTCTGCTGGAAATCCCCTTGCTGGAAGTTCTTGGCTACGGCGGAGAGCTTCGCGCCCATGCCGATCTGAATGCCGGTGGGAATCTGGCTCCCCTGCGGCGTTTCGGTGCCGGGCATGCGGAGCGTTTGGTACAAAAGGTCTTGGAACTCCGCGCGGCTCCGTTTGAAGCCGTTAGTGCTTACGTTGGCCAGGTTGTTCGAGATGACGTTGATGTTTTCCTGCATCGCCCCCATTCCGGTGGCGGCCGTGAACAGCGATTTGATCATATTCTTTTCTCCTTTTGGTTACGGTTTGGCGACGTCGTTGATAAGGCGCTGGGTCATGTCGTCGTGCGAGTGGATGGACTTCTGGAACGCCTCGTAGGTGCGCATGGCGGTTATCATCCGCGTCATTTCCACCACGGGGTTGATGTTCGAGCCTTCCAGGTATCCCTGTTTGACCAGCGCGGTGGAAGGTTCCGCAAGCGCGGCATCGTTGGTCTGGTACAGGCCGCGCCCGGTTTTCTGCAACACCCCTTTATCGGGGAAGTTCACCACTTTTATTTTCGCCAACACGTCCTTTGCATTGGCCACCACCGAGCCGTCTTCCTGTATGGCGAAATTGTCCGCGCCGATGTTGATAGTGGCGTTCCCTTCGTCCAACACGGGGTAGCCGTCGGATGTAACCAGCTCGCCTTCGGCGCTCACTTTGAAATTGCCGCCGCGGGTGTAGCGTTCCCCCTCCGGCGTCTGCACCGCTATGAAACCGTCGCCGTCCAGCGCGATGTCGAACGGGCTGGAGGTGGCCTGCAAGGCGCCTTGCGAAAAATCGGTGTATGTTTGCGATCCCATCATGTAGGCGGTCTCATCCCCCCCCTTTGTGAAGAACCCTTTTTTTATCTCTTCGGGGGTGGGCGGGTTCACGGGCTGGTTGAGCGATTTTTGCATGTAGGAAGAGAACAAAAGGCGGTCGGCCTTGTAGCCGTGCGTGTTCATGTTGGCCAGGTTGTTGGTGATGATGTCCATCATCCGCTCCTGCGCCAGGCTTCCGCTGGTGGTAACATAAATGCCTTTATCCAAAATATCCTCCTGTCAAAAATCCATCTCCACCCTCTGGATAATCAAGATGCGTGCCAATGACCGGAATCGCTTTTGGGCAAAATGGGATTGGATATGCGGAACTTATTGAAATGCAACCTTATTTGCCTGTGAAATGAATGGTGCGTGTGATTGCGGTATCAGAAGGTACGTTTGCCAACAGCCGAGTGGATGGCGGAATTTACCTTGTCAGTGTCAATTCCCCAGCTAGGGTTCTCACGCGGAGGCTTCCATCTCTTCTTTCCCATTCCGTCTGGAGAGATGGTTTTCGATGTACCACTCAAGTTTGCTGAAACTGAACGGCTTGGTCATAAATTCGTTCGCTCCCAACTTCAGAACCAAATCCCTGATATGTTGCGCGATTGAAGCGGACATGGCGATGATCGGAACATCACGGTGCGTTTCCGACTGGCGCACGGAGCGGATAAGCTCGTAGCCGTCCATTTCCGGCATCATCAGGTCGGTGATTATGATGTCGGGCCGGAAAGTTTCCAGCGCTATCAGCGCCTCCACCCCGTTTTCCGCGTTCAAGACGCTGTGTCCCATATTTTGTAATTCGTAATTGAGCACGTCGCTCATCAGCGGGTCGTCCTCAACCAGCAACACGGTTCCGCTTTTGCAGGCGGTCATATCCATTTTCATTCCTCCAATGGTTCCGGGGAAATTATCGCGGCAAAGTTTATTGTGGTACATACGCCGTATGGCGTAGAAAAGCGGCATCCCGGCCGTTCCTCCCCGATACCGGTTGCCTCGGCGTGAAGAATGACGGAAAATCCACATAGGCAATGAAAAATAAATATGTTCTTCTGTTGCGCCCCCATCACTGGGTGAAGAACCTGTTCGTGTTCGCGCCTCTGTTCTTCGGCCACAAGTTCGGCGATGTGGGGCTTTTGTGGCAAACGCTCCTCACGTTCGCCGCGTTTTCCATGACCGCGAGCGGTGTGTACGTTTTTAACGATATATGGGACGCGAATGAAGACAGGCGCCACCCCGTGAAAATGAGCCGCCCCATAGCTTCGGGCGATATAACACCTCAAACAGCATATGCCATTTCGGCGGTGTTTCTTGCGGGGGGCGTCGCGCTTTCGGCAATATCGGGGGGCATGGTCTGGCAGTTCGTTCTCTTTTATGCCTTGCTGAACATCGCGTACACCATCCGGCTCAAGCATATCCCCCTGCTGGACGTGTCGGTGGTTTCCGCGGGATTCGTCATCCGCCTTCTGGCGGGTTCGGCGGCGACCGGCGTGCCCCTCTCCGTGTGGATCATCATCACCACGTTCCTGCTGTCGCTGTTCCTCGCGCTGGCCAAGCGGCGGGAGGACATCCTGCTCTTCCAGAAAAATGGTCAGGTGACCCGCAAGGCGATGGACGGGTACAATCTCGATTTCCTGAACGTGGCGATGGGGACGATGGCGACGGTGGTGATGATCGCCTACCTGATGTACACCGTGTCGCCGGACGTGACGGGAAGGCTCCACAGCGGCAACCTGTACCTCACCGCGTTTTTCGTGCTACTGGGCATACTGCGCTACATGCAGATAGAGTTTGTGGAAGGGAACGGCGGCAACCCCACCTCGGTGCTGTTCAAGGACCGTTTCCTGCAAGCCGTCATCGCCGGATGGGTGCTGGCCTTCGCGTGGATACTGTACGGGTGAACGCCGCCGCCGTAAAAAAACGGATCGCCAATTGGGGAAATTACCCCGTGGTGGAGGCGGAGGTCGCGCGGCTTGAAACGGAGGAGCGGCTCGCCGGGCTTCTGTCCCGGCCGATGATCGCGCGTGGCATGGGGCGGTGCTACGGCGACGCTTCGCTGGGGGAGCGCGTGCTTTCCACTTTGCCGCACGACCGGTTCTTGTCCTTTGACGAAGGGACGGGAGACCTTGAGTGCCAAGCGGGAACCGTTCTTGGAACCATTGTGGAAACATTCGTCCCGCGCGGCTGGTTCTTGCCGGTTACGCCCGGCACCAGGTTCGTCACGGTGGGCGGGGCCATTTCGGCGGACGTGCATGGCAAAAACCACCACATTGATGGGAGTTTTTGCCGCCACGTCCGCTCCCTGCGGGTGATGACGGCGGATGGCGGGATCGTGAATTGTTCCCAAAACGAAAACGCCGAACTGTTCGATACCGTGTGCGGCGGCATGGGGTTGGCCGGTATCATCCTTTCGGCGGTTATCCGGCTGAAAAAGGTCGAAACGCCCTACGTCCGCCAAGAGACGGTGAAGGCCAAAGACCTTGGGGAGGTCATGGACCTGTTTGAACGGTCGGCTGATTGGCCATACAGCGTGGCGTGGATAGATTGCCTTTCGGGTTCTGGCCGCGCGCTTATGATACGCGGCGCGCATGCCACGCGGGAAGAAGCATTGGGACTGCCGGTCTCCGGGGCGAAAACCCCTTCGTTGAACGTGCCGTTCTTTTTGCCGTCGTTCGCGCTCAACGGCGTCTCGGTAAAGCTGTTCAACGCGCTTTATTATGCAAAAGCGCGGCGCGGGGTGACAACAGCCATCACAGGTTATGAATCGTTCTTTTATCCGCTCGACGGCGTGCAAAATTGGAACCGCATTTATGGACGGCGCGGGTTCGTGCAGTACCAACTCGTTCTGCCCAAGGAGCAAAGCCGCGCGGGAATAGCGGCGGTGCTGAAACGGGTGGCGGATGCGGGACAAGGCTCGTTCCTCGCGGTGCTGAAACTGCTTGGCAAGGGGGAACACCTGCTATCATTCCCGATGGAGGGATACACGCTGGCGCTCGATTTTCCGATCACGAAAAACCTGTTCGGCCTGTTGGACGAACTCGACGCGATCGTTTTGCGCCACGGCGGTCGGCTGTACCTGGCGAAAGACGCGCGGATGAACGCCGGAACCTTTAATAAAGGGTATGCCAACGCCGATGCGTTCCGCGCCCGGAAAGCGAAGTTCGACCCGCGCGGGGTTTTCCAGTCGCTTCAATCGAAGAGGCTTCATATATGAAGTACGTTCTGATCATCGGGGCGCGGTCAGATTTGGGGCGCGAGATCGCGCGGCTGTTCGCCGGGAACGGTTTTGGCGTTTATCTCGCCGCGCGCCAGAGCGCGGGGCTTGCCGCCGAATGCGAGCACCTGAAGATCCGTTATGGCGTACAGGCCAAAACGGTGGAGTGCGACCTGCGGGATTTTTCCTCTCACGCACCGCTGTACGGAAGCCTCCATCCCAAGCCGGAGGGCGCGGTCTGCGTGGTGGGATATTTGGGGAGCGAGGATAAAGCAAAGACCGATTTTACCGAAGCCCGGCAAATAATGGAAACGAACTTTGTGGGGTGCGTGTCCATCCTCAACGCCGTCGCGGAAGATTTTGAAAAACGCGGGGAGGGGTTCATCATTGGCGTCAGTTCCGTGGCGGGGGACCGGGGCAGGCGCAAGACCTGCATCTATGGTAGCGCCAAGGCGGGGTTCACCGCATACCTCTCCGGCCTGCGCAACCGCCTGCACCGCCACGGCGTGCGGGTGCTGACCGTAAAGCCCGGCTGGATGGACACGAAGATGACCGAAGGGATGAACCTGCCCCCGTTATTCACCGCCCAACCGGAAGACGCGGCGCGGGACGTCTTCCGCGCGTGGCAAAAAGGGAAGGACGTGGTTTACACCAAGTGGATGTGGCGATATATCATGTGGGTCATCGTCCATATCCCGGAACGGATCTTTAAAAAGATGGACCTGTAAACGGCCGGGGGGGGGAACCGCCTTCGCCGTCAGACGCTCCGGTCGGCGACTGACGAGAGCATTTTAACTTAATATTGATACAGTACCCTGTCATTCTGAAGGAGCCTTGGCGACTGAAGAATCTCGCGGTAGAGATTCTTCGCTTCGCTCAGAATGACACCGCGGTGTACGCAAGATAAATTATATGCACTAGTCCGTGCGTTTAATCCAGTTGCCGAGGGATTTCTCCAGCCGTCTTTGCTTTTCCGCTTCGGTGGATTCCTCATCCAGCTTGTCCTTCGTCTTGCCCGCGTTCAATTCCATCTTTTTCGCCAGAAGGGTGTTCCCTTTCACCCGGCTTTCGGGGTCTGAGAAGTCCACCCCCTCAAGCATTTCGTCAATCGAACGTTCCCTGCCGTGGGGGTCTTCGAGGATCGCCTTGAAGGATTTGCCCATCTCGTCGGGAGTGACCGTTTTTGTTTTCGCGGCGTCTTCTTTGCTCTTTTTCGAGGCCATCCAGCTTCCCAAAAACGCGGAAACGGTGATCAGCGCCGCCAAGGCCGCGACAAACGCGATCTTGCGCCCGCCCGATTTTTTCGGCGGCGGCGCGTGTTGTATCGGCCCTACGTCAATCGCCGGTTGTTCTTCATTCTCATCGGGCATTTCGACCATTGGGCGATTATACAACTTTTGCATCGGGCGGGTATGATTGGCGGATGGAGCATCAGCGCGCGATCGGTAAAATTTCCGGCCTGTTCCTTGTGCCCGCGGTCGCCGGCGTAATCTTGTATTTGGCGGCGCACCTCATCGGCGTAAAGGCGGCGGCGGTAGCCGGCGCAATCGTCCTTTTGTGCTGGGTCTGCGCGCTTGTGGCGGCGGCGCTGAAAGGTGGCGTATTTTCCGGATTCCCGCGATGGGCGGTGGCGGTTTTCGGGCTGGTCACGCTGTGGACGCTGTGGCTATCGTCGGCGCCGCCGTACTACCGCGACGACCTGATAATCCATCTGGCGTTCCCCAAGCATGTGTTGCTGGAGGGCGCGTGGAACACGCTCCCCTTCCAGCCGTCGTCCTACAGCCCGAATTTCCTTGCTCCCTTGAACATGGCGCTGGTGAATGCCGGGCTGGACTGGACGGCGTCGTTCATCCCAGCGCTGTATTTCCTTGCCACCGCGCTGTTGCTGGCGCATTGGGTGGCGGTGGAGCACGGCGAAGGATGGGGCGCGTGGGCGGCGGGCGCGTTACTTTCGCTTCCGCTGTTTTTCCGGCTTTCCACCACCGCGTATAACGATCCGGTGGCCATGTTCTTCTCGTGCGCGGGCGCGTACTGGTTTTGCCGTTGGCTGGAAACATTGGCCGTGGAAGACGGGGCGAAAGGCGCTTTGGCCTTGGCCGCCGGAAGCGTGGTGAAGTACAACGCGGGATTATTGCTGGCGGCGTTGCTTTGTGTCCTCTTCTTTTTAAAACGCGGAAACGCCCGCGCATGGGTGAAAATGGCCGCCGTAAACGCCGCCGCGGTATTGGCGTTTTGCGGCCCGTGGTGGCTGGCGGGGGGGGCGCCGGAGACCGGCTTTTCCCCGTTCAATGGGCCAATCCACGAGCGGATGGTGATGTGCGGCGAAAACGCGATTTCAGCGCTTGCGTCCCCCGTGCGGGTATTTTTCCAAGGGGAAGAGGGAAGCCGTTGCGGGTTCGACGGCACGTTGAATCCGCTTTTTCTCATTTTCGGGTTCGCGGTATTCGCCGTTGCGCGCCCCACGTCCCATCGCTTGCTCGGCGGGGCCACCGCGCTGTTCATGGCCGCCGCCGTGTTGCTGGCGTCGATCATGGCGCGCTACTTTTTACCGGTCATACCGTTATTGGTTTTTCTTTGCGCCGGCTTTTTCGCGGCGGCGGACCGGCGCGGATACAAGGCCGTGGCCGTTATCTGCGCCACGGCGGTGATCGGGTGGAATGTATGGGGGTATGCGCACGCGGCGCGGAGCTTTTCGGGGTGGGCCTATCTGACCGGCCATGAGACCAAAAACGCCTTTTTGGCGCGCCACATTCCCACCTACGGAGCGACGGAATACATGAACGCCCATTTGAAAAAGACCGATACGGTTTATTTTGTTTTCACGGGCAATCAGGTTTACTATACGGGTATACGGTATTTCTATGATTCATATTGGGATGGCACGACGCTGATGAGGCATTTTGCTCCGGGCAACAGTGCGTTTGCCGCCGCCAACGGGCTGAAGGCGGCGGGCATCTCGCACCTGCTTTACCGCGCGGATCTGATGCGCAGATACGTTGAGCAAAACCGGCTGGAAGTCGTTTTCGCGGAATTTATTTCCCGCCATGCGCGGGTGGAATATGAGGACGGAGCCGCCACTCTTCTGGCGCTGAAATAACGGGAATGAAAAAATATTTTTGGGGGCTTGCAACCGCCGCGCTTTTTGCCATTTCGTGCGGCAGTGGCGGGGACAGCTCTTCCACCACCGCCGCTCAATCCGCCGCGGCCACCGGCAATTGTACGGGATCGGCAACGGTGGCGGCGGGAAGCACGGTGGGCGGGACCGCTTATTATGAAGACCGCACCTACAACAGCACCGGATTCACCGGCACCGCCTGCAAGCCGATACGGTACGCAAAGGTGGAAGTGATAAAAGGCGGCTCGGTGATCGCCAGCACGACCACCAACTTCGAGGGGATGTATTCCGTGGCGCCGGGCGCCACTGGCACGATGTATGTGCGGGTGATCGCCGAGGCCGCCTCGCCGTATTCCGAGGTGGTGAAGGACAACCGCGATTCGTCCACCTACGCCGTGTCGTCCGCCAGTTTTACGCTTGCTTCCGGCCAAGGCGCCACGGTGGTGCTGGGCGCGGCAAAGGAGGACGTGGGCCAGGCGTTCAATGTTTTCGATAACATCATCAAAACGCAGGATGCGTTGAAAACGCTTTCCAGCGCCAGTCCGCCGCTCATCACCGCCTATTGGTATTCCGGCAAGACGGAGGGAACGTGGTACTACAAGTCCGGCGGCGCCCACTTCATCGACCTGCTGGGGAAATCCACCGATTCCGATTCGTATGACGACAGCGTGATACTACACGAAATGGGACACTATGCCGCTTCGGCATACTCCAAGGATGATTCGCCGGGCGGATCGCACAGCCTTACCGGGCATTACGACCTGCGGCTCAGCTGGTCCGAAGGGTGGGCCACTTTCTTCTCCAGCCTCGTCAAAAGCATCAGCGTCGAATCGAACCCGGCGGTATATGTGGATACCAACGGCGCTTCCGGCACTGGCGCGTCCACCCTGCTTTTCACCTTCGAGATTGATACCCCTTCTTCCTCAGCCCTAGCCATCGGGGCGGATAACGAAATGGCGGTGGGAAACGTGCTGTGGCACATCTACGCATCCCCCGCCGACGGAACCCACTTGGGGTTGGGTTCCACCCCCATTTGGAATATCTTTTCGCAGGGTCTGAAGAACACCACTTCAACGGTGACGTTCGAGACGTTCTACGACCTTTGGGTCGCCGGTGGGCTGTCGTCTCTCACGAATATATTGAAGGATCGGCTCATCAAGTACTCCGCGGACCTGTACGAAAGCGACGATACTTCCGCCACCGCGCGGACGGTGACGGCCGGCACCACTGAATCCGCGCACTCGTTCTTCCCGGCCAGCGACAAGGACTGGTACAAAATAAGCGTGACCAGCGGCACCGCCTATACCTTCTCCACACTGACGTTGGGTGACGGCGCCGATACGCTATTGACCCTGTATGATAGCAATGGCACCACGCAACTGGCGCAAAATGACGACGACTCCTCATTGAGTTGCTCCAACGGATCCATTCAATGCCGGGCGTCGAAGATCGCCTGGACGGCAAACGCGACGAAAACGGTGTACCTCCTGGCCGAACCGTACCGCCCGCTCGTGAGCGGCACCGACATCTCCTACAGTTCCTCGACCACCTATCCCGCCGCCGTGACGCGCTACGGCTCCTACACCATCTCCGTCCAGTAGCCAGTCGCCGGATGGCGGCTTACATCGTCCCGTGCAACAACTCCGGCTCAATGGAAACATTGTTGGTTGAGTCCCCTATCCATATCTGCCCGTCCTGCACGGTGCATTGAAGGTTCATCGTTCTCTGGGCCAACTCCGCCAATGAGCGGGTGGCGGGCTGGGGCAGGGCGATCACTTTCAGGTTTTGGTGGCGGGACAGATTTTCCGCTATCGGTTGCCACCATGTTTGAACCGTTCGGCCTCCATACGCATAGATGTAAACCAGTTTTGCCCGGTTGCAGGCCTTTCGTATTCGCTTTTCATCGGGAAGGCCGACGTCTATCCAAATATCTATCTCACCCGAAAGGTTTTTCCGCCAGATGTCCGGCTCTTCATCCTCGGCGGATACCCCTTCAGTGAAGGTGAGTCCTTCCGAGGCGTGCAGGATAAAGGCGAGCAGGCGGACCATCATCCGCTCGTCGGTTTCGGAGGAGTGCTGGGCAATGGTGAGCGCATGGTCGTTGTAATAGGCGCGGTCCATGTTCGCGATCTGAAGTTTCACTTTAAATACTGTCGCCTTGGTTGCCATTCGTTTATTATCCCCGCGCCTTGTAAAAAGCGGGCCGATTATTTTGTTTGGCGTACCGGCGATTGCGGGAAAAGGGAAATCGCCAAGATGCGGGAATGGTGATGTGAAAAATCTCCTTGCAGGAGTAATTTTATTTGTTGGCGGTAAATGGGGTCACGGCTGGACATTTGATAATTTATAAATAAGTCAACAAGTCATGCCTCACCCCGTTTCCGTTTTGACCCTGTTTTTGCCAAAATCTTTTCGCAATAATTTGAAATAACCGCCCTATTGAAAGTATCTTCAATAATTTGAAATTATTTTTTTATATTTTCGTCTGTCATAATCAATGCTCTGTTAGACCCTTAGGAAACTTATCCACGATGAGGTTTGGGTTAATATTGTGTTCAAGCCACACTTTTGCGCCGTCAAGGACAATAGTAAATCCACCTAAAGAATCAAGTGCTTGAGCAACGATACTATCTCCATCTCCTTGAAAGCCGGAATTCACGATATTTACAAAAGTAGAGTCATTTTCGTAAGGTGTAAATGTCCACTCTAGTTTGGTCATAGCTCCAAGATCGCCCCACTCAACGAGGATTCGTTTATTTATCTCAATTTCTTTTACGTTAACCAAGGCGGTGGCGTTATACATTTCCCAAGCCCAAGTAATTTGTCTACCAACTTCTAACTTTCCGCTACTTTTTGTAAACCAAAATTTGGTAGTAATGTCTGGGTTTATAAATGCCTCAAAAACCTCCGCAACAGGTTTACGAATGAGCATTCCTACTTTTATAATCGGGTCTTTGGTTAATTGTAGTTTTTCCATAGTTAATGATTTTTTATTTACCAGGCTGCTAATATTGATCCCATGGTTGCCATTATAATAAGTGAACACCCTGCTTCAAAAAGCCACAGCTTCCAACTGCGCCCCATCCAAATAACCTCGATTGAAGAGGATGTAACCAGAAAACTAAGCCAGACCCAGAAACCGACAGCCATACCGCTTATAGCACTACCTTCTGTGTGATGATAGACGGCTGAAACTAAAATAATGTTTGCTAAACCAAATGCAGTAACAAGGTTAACTACAAAATTCCAAAACATTTTCCCATACATATCAGAAAATTTTTCATTTCCTGTGGGGTGAATATTTGCGAGCTTCATCCATAACTTCCCTGACACAGGGCCATGAAATAAGAATCCAAGCACAAATGCCACTATTGCCGAAACGAGAACAGAAAGTAAATTTATTGGTAACATATAATCTTACTTTACCAAATCTTCCATCGGAACGCCTAACGAATTGGCGATTTTTGGGATTGTCTGAACACTTGGTTTTGTAACAACGCCGCCTTCAATTTTCGTAAGGGTAGAGTATTATATATTGGCTTTTTTCGCCAAGTCGTCCTGTGACCTTCCCCCCGGAACTGGCAGGTTTCAATGCGAGTATTTTCATTACGCAGTTAACCTCAACTGCTCCCGTTTTGTAAATTCCGCCAGTGCCACAAGTTGGTAGTTGGGGTCAGCCTTGACTATTTGACTTATTTCACCGGTGGTATGACACCTCCAGCTACGCAGGCTTCGACACGTTCTTCACTTTCATCTTGATGTCCATCAATTCGCCATGCGAGATGCGCAAAAGGTTCCCCAGTTTGTGGGCCAGATAATCCTCGTGCGCGTCCAGGCGGCCATCCGCATAGACCACCTGCCACATTATTTCGATAACCTGGAGTTTTTCCTCCTTGGTGTAGTTCTGGTTCACCAAGTTGGTGAAATGCCACAGGTCTATCGCTCCTTTCAACTCGCGGGCCGCGGTCTGGAGCAGTTCCTCGGCTTCCTGCGGAGTTAGCGCGTGCGTATCTTCCAGGTGTTTTAGGATGTGGTTCCTTTCCTCATTCGAAAACTCGCCGTCCATCCCGGCCATCTCTATCAGTATCGCGCACGCGGCCACCCTCACGTCGTGTCCGCCAGCCTTCGCGGCACCTTCCGCGGGCTTTCCAAAAAACCTGTCAATAAATCCAAACATCGTTTTCCCTTTCCTCAACCGATCCCCATGATGATAGCAACTGATGGTTGGCAAATAAACATAGGATGATTTCCTGGTGGGAGTGATTGGGATTTTACACTCGCATTTCCTTGAAATGCTCCTGTTCAAAACCCGGAACACTTCTTTGAAGTGTCCAGTTTTGTGGTGGAGGCGAGGGGAGTAACGGTTCCTCCGTCGCCAACATCCGGTTGGCTCCTGCGTAACCTCACCTCTCTCGCTTTCACGGCCGTCCTGTCCGTGATGCGCTCCCTTATCGGTCGCGCCGCTCGTTCGCTTCGACTCCCCTTCCTAACCATGACCAAAATAAAATTATCCCCAACGGGGATATTTTTATTTTGGTGGAGGCGAGGGGAGTCGAACCCCTGTCCGAAAACCATTGACCGCCGGGACTACATGCTTATCCTTCGTATTTAATGACGCATCCGCCATGCCCGAAGGCGGGCCCGCGTCGGATGCCACCGGCGTTTTATCTCGTCCCGGCCCCCGTCGGCCTTGCCGGAACCATCCCGCCTTGTATTGCATCCGGCGAAACACCGCGGGAGAGTCCCCCGCCGGACGTCAGCGTGCGATTAAGCCGCTAATGCGTATTCAGTATTGGCGATTGTGATCGCTTAACGTTTTTACGAGGACGTAACCCTCGGCATGCCCCAGGTGCGATCTCCGCATTCCCGTCGAAACCGGTACGCCCCCAGCTTCAACTTATATTATAATTGAATCCTGCCCCCAATAGAAGCCTCTTGAATCGGCAGGCGGAAATCATTGAAATTAGGAGGAATCATGCAACAAACCGGATATGGCCTTTCCCGCAAACTGGATATGGCTTTCGACGACGCCGAAAAAAAGGTGCGCGAAAAACTGAAAGAACAGGGGTTCGGCATCCTCACCGAGATAAACGTGCAAAAAACCCTCAAGGAAAAGCTGAACGTGGATTTCAAGCGTTACCTCATCCTGGGCGCGTGCAATCCGCCGTTCGCCCACAAGGCGCTTTCGGTGGAAACAGAGATCGGTCTGATGATGCCGTGCAATGTCATCGTGTACGAGGCGGACGGCAAAACCGTGGTGGCCGCCATTGACCCGCTCTCGGCGATGGGCGTGGTGGGAAACGAGAAACTGAAGGAGATTGCGGCCCAGGTGCGCGAAAAGCTGATGGCCGCCGTGATGGCGGTCTGACCGGAGAAGTTATCCGCGGATTAGACGGTTCCGCGGATGACGTTCCCCGCGCCGGGTTTTGAAAGCGGAAGGGAGTGTAATAGAATTGGTCTATGGACGGATGCATTTTCTGCAAGATAATCAAGGGTGAAATTCCCAACGATAAAATCCACGAAACGGATAATATCCTCATCATCGAGGACAAGCATCCGCAAGCGCCCAAGCATTACCTGGCGATAACCAAAAAGCATATCCAGGATGTGATGAACCTCACCGAGGAAGACAAAGGCCTGATGGCGGAGATGCTAAACGCGGTGCAGGAAGTGGCCCGGAAAAAGAAGCTGGCGGAAAACGGGTTCCGAATGGTGATGAACCACGGCCTCAACGGCGGCCAAACCATTTTCCACCTGCACATGCACATCCTGGGCGGCAGGCCGATGAACTGGCCCCCGGGCTGACCCCACTTTTGCCACCTCCCCCCGCGTAAGGGTACGTTATGGTGAATGTCCGCGAAACGGCCCTGAAACTCCTCGTAAAGACTTTCCGCGAAGACGCCTATTCCAACTATCTGTACGAATCGGCGGCAACGAACCGTGACTGGTCCCAGACCGACCGCGCCTTCCTGAAAGCGCTATACTTCGGGGTGCTCCGCCAGATGTTGCTCCTGGACCGGCTGATCGGCGCAAAATGCCGTTCCCCGTACCGCAAGGTGCCGGACATCATAAAAATGATCCTGCGGCTGGGGCTTTATCAGATTCTTTTCATGGACCGCGTTCCCCATTCGGCGGCGGTCTCGGAATCGGTGACGCTGGCGAAACGGTATGGTCATCAGGGGACGGCGGGACTGGTGAACGCCATCCTGCGCCGGTATTCGGAAGAAAAGGATACGGTGAAGGCGTTGCTCGGCCAATGGGACCGCCAAGACCCCGCCCAAATTTCATCATTCACCTCACACCCGCTTTGGATTGTCGAGCGGTACATAGGCGAGTTCGGACTGGAAAAGGGGGTGGGGATTTTGGAAGCGAATAACGGTCTGCCGCCGAAAAATTTCCGGGTGGCGGACTGGCGCCGGTTTGAGCAATTGACGGCGGAGACGGACATTGGAATAGAAAAAAATCTATTCAATAAATTGGGCGCTTCGATTGAAAAGGCCCCGCGAGAGCTTATAGATAAATTTAAATATGAAAATATTGCCTTTCCGCAGGACCAATCATCACTTATCGCCTCATCCTTGATGGATGGGTGTCAAGGAGATGGACTGGAGCTATGTTGCGGTCGTGGAAACAAAACGGGAGCAATAGCTGAATATATTGATAACAAATCATTTATATGCTCAATTGACCTGTCGGTCAATAAATTAAAGGTCTTGAAACAGCAAAACCAAAAGCATTTAGATAGAATTATAGCTATATGTTCCGATGCGCTAAAACCACTCCCATTCCGCAAGAAATTCGGCTGGATTTTTCTCGACGCGCCCTGTTCAAACCTCGGCACCACACGCCGCCACCCGGAAATAAAGTATCGCAAGACTCCGGAAGCGGTGCGGGAGTCCGCCGGCGTCCAGTCGGCGGCACTCGCCAACGCCGCCCGTTATTTGGCCGAAGGGGGAAGGATTTTGTATGCCGTTTGCTCCATCGAGCGTGAGGAAACCACCGGAGTGGTGGAGCAGTTCCTTTCCTCCACGCCGGGGTTCGCGCTGGCGGATATTTCCGCCCAACGGCCCGACTTGGCGGAGGCGGGACTGACCGACGGAAAGTGCCTTCGCATCTTTCCCGGAAGTCACGGGATGGACGGATTCTTCTCGGCCATCTTCGAGCGGAGGTAAAGGATGGGGAAAAAGCTGGTGTTCGTGTACAACGCCGGTTCCGGCCTATTTGAAAAGGCGACGGACTTCGCGCACAAGATCATCTCCCCCCGCACCTATTCCTGCAACCTGTGCCTGATCGCCTACGGCAATTTCGGCATAAAGAGGGAATGGGCCAATTTTTTAAAAACCCTGCCGCTGGAGACGGCGTTTTTCCATAAGGATGCTTTCCAGAAGGAATATCCCGGCATTTCGGATGGGCCGTTCCCGGCGATTTTTTTGGATTCGGGCGACGGATTGCGGGAGGTCATTTCCGCCGAGGAAATTAACGCCCAAACCGACCTCGCGGGGCTGATAGGGTTGGTTCGCCGGAAATTGGGTTAAGGGCGATGCAAAAGAGAAAGGCCCATACTCACCAGAAAGGACTTCCTGCGTCTTCCGGGCTACTGCCGGTGCGCCGTCTCCCGCGCCGGTTTCATGGGCCTGATTCCACTATCGGACTATTTGCGGGAGATGTCAATGGGCCGCCATCTCCCGCGCCGGCGGACGGCGGCCACGGGGTGATATACTAAGAAAAAGGGGGCAATCTCCCCGTCATTTTTGGGAGGGGCCGGATATGCGGGACGGCAAAATAATGGTCGCCACCGCCGTGGTGACGCTGGCGCTCCACGGCAATTCCACGCTTAAGGGAAAGCGTTCGGTGCTCAACCGGATAAAGACCCGCGTGCGCAACGAGTTCAATGTTTCCATCGCCGAAGTGGGGGATAACGATCGGCTCCAGACCGCCGTGCTTGGCCTTGCCGCCGTGAGCGGCGATCGGGTTTACCTTGAAGGGATGATGCAGAAGGTTGTAAACTTCATCGGCTCGATAAGCCAGGCCGAAATAGCCGGCGTACAGGTTTCGATAGAAGTGAAAGGAGGAGAACATGCTTTCCTTTAAGCGCTCCGAACGGGTGCGGGAAGTGATGATCCACGAGATAAGCGACATCATCCGCAACGAACTGAAAGACCCGCGCATCGGGTTTGTGACCGTGATGGACGTGGAACTGGCGCACAACCTGCGCCACGCCAACGTATTCGTTTCCCCCATGGGCACGGAGGAGGAGATGAAGCGGACCGTGAACGGCATCATCTCCGCCGCGCCGTTCATCCGCCGCCTGCTGGGCCAGCGGATGCAGATAAAGTTCGTCCCGGAGCTGGCGGTGAAGTGGGACCACACGGGGGAACATTCCGACCGCATCAACCGGCTTTTGCACACCATTCACGACGGTGAAGAAAAAAAGTCGGCCAAACCGGACAAGGAAGAGTAGAATGGCGCGCTCGTATGGACGGATTTATAAATTTCAACAAGGATACCGGCATCGCCAGCACCAAGGCGCTGGACGGCATCAAGCGGGCCACCGGCCAGCCGAAGGCCGGATTCCTCGGAACGCTTGACCCCATAGCCTCCGGCATTCTGCCCGTGGCGCTGGGCTGGGGCACCAAGCTCTTTCCCTATTTCGAGAAAATGCCGAAGACCTACCGCGCGCAGATCCTCTTCGGCTCCGAGACCGATACGCAGGATTCCAGCGGAACCGTGACCGCCACCGCCCCCGTGGAGCACCTGACGAAAGAGGCGGTCGCAGGGGGGTTGGTGAAATTCACCGGCGAGATCATGCAAGTGCCGCCGATGTTCTCCGCCAAAAAGGTGGGGGGACAGCGGCTGTACCGCATCGCCCGCAAGGGGGGCGAGGTGGAGCGCGAGGCCAAGAAGGTTGTCGTGCATTCGGTGGAACTGGTGGAATTTTCGCCGGCCAGCGCGGTCATCCGCGCCACCGTGTCGCAGGGGACCTACATCCGCACATTGTGCGAGGACTTGGGCCGGCACCTGCAAAGCGCGGCGCACATGGGGGCGCTGGAGCGCGAGCAGGTGCATTCGTTCACCTTGGCGGATTCGTGGAACATCGCCCGGCTGGAGGACCGCAGGGATCATCCCGAAGAGTGGCTCTTGCCGCTGGATTTTCCGCTTTCGTTCATGCCCCGGTTCGACGCCACCGCGCGCGACGAGCGGCTGTTGACCAGCGGCCAGCCCGCCGGGTACATCGGCAAGGAGTCCGGCCTCATAAGGTTATATGCGCCAGAAGGGCGCTTCTTTGGATTGGGAAAGGCGGACGCGATAGGAAGGAAAATACTTCCGGCCAAGATCATGCCACCGGTCGCCGCGCCATTTTCAGCCCGCTAAAGCAATTCAACTTAATATTGATACAGTACCCTGTCATTCTGAAGGAGCATAAGCGACTGAAGAATCTCACCGTTGAGATTCTTCGCTTCGCTCAGAATGACACTGCGGCGCATCCAAGATAAATTAAAATGCTCTAAAGATCTGGCCCGGCGGTAAGAACCGCGCGCGGCGCGAACTTCCGCCGTCTTCGGATTCCGGCTATTTGTCGGCGATGGCATCCGGGGCCAGCGATGCCAGCCACTTGATGAGGTCGTTGAGCTTTTTTTCCACCTTCTTGTCCATCGCCTTCGCGTTGAAGTACAGCGCCACCTCGCACTTTTTGGACGTGAGGTGCATGCCGGAGGCGTCCGTCTCCAGCCGTACCGCCGTGCCGTAGATAGGGCTGATGGCCCATTGTTCCAGCGGGTTTTTCGCCTCGAATTCCAGCGCCAGTTCGTACTCGCCGAACAGCTTAAGTTCGTCCACATATTCCATATTGATAAGCGCGCCGGTGCAACTGATGTCTATGATCCGCGCGGGGAACGACCGCCCCTTGTTCTTGATCATCAGCATGTGCGGGGGCAACGAGGCGAAGCGTCCGGTGCTCCGCTTGGCCGCGGCGTTCCACGATTTGCGAATCCGGTCCTCCATCTCCACCGCGGTGAACGGCTTAACGAGATAGTGGGTCACGCCGTTCTGGATGGCGGTCATGATAAAGTCCTTACCGCCGTAAGAGGTCATCATGATGAACGGAATGCCTTTCCAGTCCGGGCTGTTGCGCACCTGGAACAGCAGTTCGTCGCCGCTGACGTTCGGCATTTCCCAATCGGAAAGGATGATGTCTATCTTTTGTTCCTTCAGGATGTTCAGCGCTTCGCTCCCGTCGTTGGCCTCGAATATTTTATTCGCGCCGATCTTCGTTTCAAGGACCTTCCGCACAAGGTTGCGGATGGTGGGCGAATCGTCGGCCACCAAAAAACTTACTTCTCTCATGGTTTATCTTCAATCCTTTTGTTTCATAAGATTAGCCAACTGTCCGGCGGACACCACCGCCTTAAGGAACTCCTCCAAAAATGCAACGCCATTTTACACCAGTTTCCGCCCGCCGGAAAAAGTTAATTCCCGCGGGTCAATCCCGCAAGCGCCGGATCCGCGGGGTGACGGATCCCGGAATTCCAATTGGTGAAATTCGCGCCGTTCGCTGTGGCCCGCGACCACTAGCGGATGTATCTGCCTATGCGCGGCATGTAATCTTCGGCAACGAGCGGCTTGGCGATGAAATCGTTTGCCCCCATCCGCAAGGCCGTTTCCCGCCGCTCCACGTCGCCGAAATTCGTGATGACGATGAACGGCGTGCTCCGCGTTATGTGCTCCTTGCGCACCGTTTCCAGCAGTTCCATGCCGTCCATCTCCGGCATGAGGATGTCGGAGATGATCACATCCGGCGCGGCCGAGCGGATGGCCGCAAGTGCTTCCACGCCATTGTGCGCTTTGCGGATCGTAAGGCGAGGGTTCATCGCTTTCAGGCTCATCGCCAGCACGGCCAGTATCGCCTCGTCGTCGTCCACGATGAGGATGGACGGTGCGGCGGGGGGGAACGTAGCGAAAAACGCGCTTCCCCGCCCCTCTTCGCTTTCCACCGTCAGCGTGCCGCCGTGGGACTGCATGATGTCGTAACACAACGGAAGCCCCAGGCCGGTGCCCCGCTCCCCGGCGGTGCCGAGCGTGGTGGTGCGTATCTCGTGCCGGAAAATGTCCCGCAGGATGTTCGGCGCTATGCCGGCGCCGGTGTCCCGCACCGTGATTGTGTTTTCCTTCCCCTCCGGCACGATCACCGTCACGCGGTCGCCCGCCGTGGTGAACTTGATGGCGTTCGAGATGATGTTTTGGAACACCTGAAAGGCGAGGTTGTGGTCGGCGTAGATGCGGGTTCCCGGTGGAATGTTGTTTTCCAGCGCTATCCCTTTTTCCATCGCCAGGTGTTCCAGGCTTTCCACCACTCCCTGCACCATCATGCGGGCGTCAAGGAAAACGCGGGTAAGGAGCATTTTGCCGGTCTGGAGCATGTTGATGTCCAACAGTTCTTCAACCATCGTGGAAAGCCCTTCCGCCCGGTCCAACACCGCCCGCAGGTGTTTTTCATGCGCTCCGCCAATGGGGTCGCCTTTATCGTTGAGCATGAGGTAGAGGTGTCCGGTGATGGTGGCAAGGGGCGACTTTAGGTCATGCACCACCAGCGAGACGAACTTGTCTTTGAGCTTGGTGGCCTCTTCCGCCTCTTCCTTGGCCTTCCGAAGCTCGATGATGTCGCGCGCCTGCCGTTCGCGCGCGGCCTGGAGGTCGGCCACCAGGTCCAGGTTCTCGAACCGCCACTTGACGGAATTCAGCAACAAGGCGTGGCTGTTTTTTGCCGTGGCGATGCCAAGACCGATAAAGGTGAAGGCGGTGAACCCGATGGCGCTGTGCAAGGCGTCCCCGATAAGGAAAAACCGCACGCCGAGCGGGACTGTCGAAGCGATCATAAAAAGGATAGGCGCTGACAGAAGGGCGGGAAAGGCCATGGTCGTCCCCGCCGAAAGGCCCGATACTATCAATAACAGGAAGGCTTGATGGGGCACGGACTCGGCGGGAAATATCACCACCGCGGCGGAACCCCAGATGAGGGCGGAAGCTACCAGACCCGCCATGAAGATACGCTCCCACTTCCGGCAATCGAAATCGGCGCGCTCCCGCTTGAACCATACATTGCTGACAAGCCGCAATAAGGCCACTAGCAGATTGATGAGAAACCATGTCACCAGGGCGGGACGGGAAACCTGCTCCCACAACAGAAGGAGGATGAGCGCCGCCATAAGGGGTGAAGCCACCCACCCGTTATAAAGGTTATGGAAGAGTATCCGCACCTGCTCCCGCCGGATACGCTGGCTGGGATCCCGGTCGGATGTCGAATCACTCGCGGCCATGCTCGCTCCTCAAAGTGTTACCAATGCTTACAAGGAACGGATTGTAACCCATTCGCCGCCCGAAAAGAACCGCCGGTGAATCCCGCCGCCAAATGGGGTACAATTGCCACTAAGTTCCCCTGACAGGAGAAGGAAATACCATGCACAGAGAAATCCCCATGAAATCCGCCAAAATGCCTTACAGCATCGTGAACGACAGCAAGGTGGTCATAGACTATTCCGCCATCTTTTGCGGCTCGCCCGGCAAACTGCTCAAGAGCGAACTCTTCCTCGACGTCACCACCCGCTTCTTCAAAAAGATCGCGGAGAAGAAAACCCCCACCTACCTTTTCCTGAAAGAGAAAATGCCGCACATGGAAGAGAGCGAAATGCCGGCATACGTCATCAACCTCCTGCGCCTGCTCGTGGCGTACACCGCGGACGAACTGGCGGCGGCGCACCCGGAATTCGCGGGGGTGCTGGGAACGCACGACCGCGAATGGCTGTTCTCATTCCGGCGCGACCTGTACAATTACTGGCGGCGATTCGAGCGGTTCATCTACCTTGAGATGCCGAAAAAAGCGGGGCAAGGGGGAACGGATATTCACCACGCCCACTTCGTCCACGCCTGCGAAAACCTGCGCAACCTCATCCTGGACACCAACCGGATCGTCGGCGAGAACCTTTCCGGCAGGGAGCCGAAGGTGTACCGCCAGCTTCCGGCGGGGGGCAATATGGGGATGGCGCTGGAAAAGATTGACTGGAAATGCCCGAAATTCCTATCGCAGTTGAAGGACATCCCGTTCATCCGCCTCACCTTCATCGAGCCGCCGCTCATCCTGTATTCGCGGTCGAACACGCGCAAGGGGATGTTCAAGGAAGTCCCGGAGCTTACCGAGGAGATGGCGGCGATCAATCCCCACGAGTGGTTCTGCTTCCCCTTGAAGGTGGGGGAGCTTACCGCGTTCGTCTATTTCGACCACTCGTACATCTCGATGGGCCTCGCCATGTGCAACCTGTTCGAGATAGCCAATTTCGACGACATCGCCGGAAAACTGCCGGACGCCATCGTGATGGTGGGCGTGTCCGGCAAGGGGATGAAGGAGATGACGGAATTTTACGAGGACAAGCACAGCGGCCTTTTGGTCGGCCTCGTGAAAAAGACCGAGCAGACGGAATACTTCGGCTACTTCAAGAAGATGACGCTCACCCTGCACAACGTGGCGATGATAAAGCGCGGCAGGCTTCCGGTGCATGGCGCGATGGTGAATATCAAACTCCGCGACGGCGGAAGCGCCAACGTGGCGATCATGGGGGACAGCGGCGCGGGAAAATCGGAGACGCTGGAAGCCCTGCGCACCATCGCCGAAGAGAACTTCAGCGAGATGAAGATCATTTTCGACGATATGGGGTCCCTCGCGGTGGACAAAGACGGACGGGTGATCGGCTACGGCACCGAGATCGGCGCGTTCGTGCGGCTCGACGACCTCTCGCCCAAATACGCCTACGAGGAAATTGACCGCTCCATTTTCATCAACCCGGACAAGAAGAACGCCCGACTGGTGGTGCCCATCTCGCCGTACAAGGACATCGTGCATGGCTACCCGGTGGACATGTTCCTGTACGCCAACAATTACGAGCCGCTGGACGATGGACGCGGCGCCATCGAATTTTTCCCGAATGTGGAAGATGCGCTGGAGGTGTTCCGCGGCGGGGCGCGGCTGGCCAAGGGGACCACGGACGAAAAGGGGCTGGTGCATACCTACTTCGCCAATCCGTTCGGCGCCAACCAGCGCAAGGCGGATCACGAGAAGATAGCCGTCCACCTGTTCAACGCCATGTTCAAGTCCGGCGTGAAGGTGGGGCAGATACGGACGCGGCTGGGGATCGAAGGGTTCGAGCAGGAAGGGCCAAAGGCCGTGGCCGTCGAACTCAACAAGGTCATATTGGAACTCTCCAAGGGGAAAGCCTGACATGAAAAGGGAGGTGCGAATTCATTCGCACCAATAGGTGCGGTTGAAACCGCACCGACCAGCAGGAGGCCGCATGGAACCATCGTTTACTGAAGGAACGCTGGGACGCACCGGACTGCGGGTGGGGCGGCTGGGACTGGCGGGCGGATACGGCGCGCCCTCGGCGGCGTTCGAGATGGCGTTCGAGCGGGGGTGCAACTACTTCTACCACGGCTCCTTCCGCCGCGCGGGGATGAACGACGCGATCCAAAACCTTTGCGCCAAAGGGAAACGCGGCGAACTGGTGATCACCTCGCAGGTGTATTTGCGCGCCGGATTTTTGCTCCGCTGGAGCTTCGAGCGGTTCCTCAAGAAAACGAAACTGGATTACGCCGACATGCTCCTGCTCGGCTGGTACAATTCGCCGCCGCCCCAAGGGGTGCTGGACGCGGCGCGGCAACTGAAAGAGCAGGGGAAAATAAAATTCCTCGCCGTCTCCGGTCACAACCGGAGCGCCTTCCCGCGGTACGCCGCCACAGGATTGTACGACGCGTTTCATGTTCGCTATTCCGCCGCCCACCGGGGTGCGGAAACGGAAGTGTTCCCCAAGCTCCCCGCCGATGGCAGGCCGGGCATCGTCACTTACACCGCCACCCGCTGGGGCGGACTGGTGAACCCGCGGAACATGCCGCCGGGCGAAAACACGCCGCGCGCCAGCGATTGTTACCGGTTCGTGATGAGCAACCCCGCGGTGGACGTGTGCATCGCCGGCCCGAAGAACATGGAGGAGATGAGGGAGGCGCTCGCCGCGCTCGATCGCGGCCCGATGGCGGCGGACGAACTGGCCTGGATGCGCCGCGTGGGCGACCATTTGCGCGTGACGTAAGTTCAGAATCGAATCGCGTTTCGGGTTGACATTGGGGGGCGGATGAACGATGATTGGAAATTCGCTGGTGCGGGGTGGAGCAGTCTGGTAGCTCGTCGGGCTCATAACCCGAAGGCCGCAGGTTCAAATCCTGTCCCCGCTACCAATTTTTTCTTGGCAAGCCTCCAAACTTCCCAATTGCGGAGGACCGTGAAAAACAGAGCAGGATTTGAAAGTGCGCTGGCGGCGCGACCGATGAGGGAGCGCAAACCGGCAGGGAGCCGGTTTAGCCCGCGCATCGGGGCCGATGGAGCGGGAGCGTGACGCGACCGCGAGAGCGGCCAAATCCTGTCCCCGCTACCAATTTTTCCTTGGCAAACCTCCAAGCACCGAAACCTACTACGTTTCCTTAATGTCCCCCAAAAAAGGAGCGGCCATGAACCCACGGATACAGCAGTTGCAGGAATCCATCCAACGCCTGGAGGAAGAACTGGAAAAAGAACTCCTGATACTGCGGGAGCGGTTCAGCTACACGGTCGAAGAACGGAGAATCCGCTTTCAGCAAAGCGTTGCGGAATACCACCGGAGGCTCCGTAAAAATGTGGCGAGGTTTTTCTTTGAGGCGCGTCCCGGCATCGTGCTCGTTTCGCCGGTCATTCTGGGGATGTTCATTCCGATCGCGATGTTCGACCTGTGCGTGGGCATCTATCAAGCCATCTGCTTTCCGGTGTACGGGATCAAAAAAGTCCCGCGGTCTGCCTTCATCGTTATGGACCGGCATCATCTTCAATACCTCAACGCGATGGAGCGGCTCAACTGCGCCTTTTGCAGTTATGCCAACGGCGTGGTCGGCTGGGCGCGGCAGGTGGCGGCGCGGACGGAAGGCTACTGGTGCCCCATCAAGCACGCCCAAAGCATACGGGACGCGCATCCGGAATACGCGGGGTTCGAGGAATTCGGCGACGCGGAAGGATTCCGGGAAAGGATGAACAAAGGGGGTAAAAAGGGCCACGCCGGGTAAGCGGGGCCCGGATCAGGCCACGCGGATGCGGTTGCGCCCGCCGTGCTTGGCCTCGTACAGCATCGCGTCCGCCTGGTTCACCATCTCCTCCAAGTGAGGGAGCTGTTTGGAACAAACTCCGGCGGAAACGGTGAACCCGAATTCCAGTTCGCCATACACCATGCTTTGGGCCTCCACCGCCTTGCGCACGGTTTCCAACAGGCCTTTGGCTTTGCTGGCATCCGCCGCCGGCATGAGCACGCAAAACTCCTCGCCGCCGAAACGGGCGATTAGGCAGGTCTCCGGCAACATATCCTGGAGTATCCGCGCGAACTTCTTGATGGCTTCATCCCCCGCGTCGTGCCCGTAGGTGTCGTTCACCCGTTTGAAGTGGTCAATGTCCAGCATTGCAACGCAGAGTTTCGTTCCCTCCCGCGCCGCTTTTTGGTGCTCCTTGTTGCCGGTCTCGAAAAAATAACGGCGGTTGTAAAGGCCGGTCATGAAATCGCTGTTGGCCATCCGGTGGATGCTCTCTATCAGGTCCATGTTCTCGGCGTTCAGGTTCACCCGCACATTGAACTCCTCGTCGCTGAACGGCTTTTTAATGTAGTCGTTCGCGCCGAACTTCAGGAACTTCGCCGCCACATCCTCGGCCTGCGCTCCGGAGAGCACGATGATGGACAGCCGCTCCTTCTTGTGCTTTTTGCGTATGCGGGTCACCAACTCGAAGCCGTCCATGTTCGGCATGTAGTAGTCGGTGATCACCAGCTTGATGTCCGGATGTTCCTCAAGCATTTTCAGCGCCTCCACGCCGTCGGACGCCTCGAATACCCTGAAGAACTGGCTTTCCAAAAGGTCCTTCATCATCACCCGGTAGGTCATCGCGTCGTCCACCACCAGCGCCTTCACGCGGCGGTTCGCCAGAACCCGTTTCACGGTGGAGCCGAGGATGTTCAGGTCCTCGGTGGTGCGTTTGAGTAGCACATCAACGATCAGCTTGCCTTCTAGCAATCGCTTCACGCGCTCGTCGTACTCCTCCACCAGCGCCAGCGGGGGGATTTTTTGGGCAAGCAGGAAATCCACCGCTTCCGCTCCCGCGCCGTCGGGTAAGTCCAGTCCGGTGACGGCAAGCTCGAACCGTTGGGTGCCCGCCAATACGCGCGCCTCGGCAAGGGTGCCGGCGGGGATCACGTCGTACCCCGTTTCAACGCGCAGTTTCGTGGCGATCAACTTCGCAAAGGCCTTGTTCGCCTCGATGAGCAGTATCTTCTTCACTCCGGCCCTCCAGAGGGCGCGTTTGCGGCCACCGCGCCCATCTTCCCCTTAAATGCTTATACCCCAGGCCGCTCCGATGATTATAGGATACCGAAAACCCTTCCGGTCAATTTTTATGCGGGATGGGCCGCATCCGCAAAAGCGCTTCAAATTGTCCCGGCGTGGAACAGGCAAGAGCGCGGTTTCCCATGGTAAAGGGGGGCATGCGGCGGTTGCTTTACATGGATATATTGCGTACAATCAACCCTGATTCGGGCCTGACTTTGGCTCGTTGGGGTGTGTTGGCAAAAGAAATCGGAGGAGCGGTGAACGTAGAATTTATCAACCCGTTTTTAAAAGCGGCGGTGAATGTATTGAGCATGATGGCATTTGTAAACCCCGTCGCGGGCAAGCCGTTTTTAAAACAGGATCGCAAAGCGCAGGGGGACATTTCCGGCGTGATAGGGCTTACCGGGGCCAGCAAAGGGGTGGTGGTGTTCACGCTCTCGAAGGAAGCCGCGCTGAAGATCGTCAGCTCCATGCTGGGCGAACATTACAACGACCTGACACCGGAAGTGAGCGACGCGATCGGCGAACTGACGAACATGATCTCCGGCGACGCGCGGCGGGAACTGGCCACAAAGGGGTTCAAGTTCGAGGCGGGGCTTCCCAGCATCGTGAAAGGGCCGGGGCATGTGATCGAGACCATGACCAAGGGGCCGACCATCGCGATCCCGTTCGATATTGACGGGGCGAAATTCGTGGTGGAAACCAGTTTCGAGAGCTGACGGCGCCAAGGGCGCCGGCGTATAAGGGGGGACGATGGCCGAAGAAATGGATGAAATGCGCGAGATCGTAAACGATTTCGTGACGGAGACGGACGAACTCATCGGCGCCTTGGACAACGACCTCATCGCCCTGGAAAACTCCCCGGACGACCTGGACCTGATCAACAAGATATTCCGCGCGGTGCACACCGTCAAAGGCGCCGCCGGATTTTTGGGTTTCACGAAAATGGTGGATGTCGTCCACCGCACCGAAAATGTGCTCAACAAATGCCGCCAGGGGGAACTGAAAGTCACCCCGCGGATCAACGACGTCATCCTCCGCGCGGTGGATGTGCTGAAAACAATACTGGACAACATCCGTAACAGCGAAGAGTCCACGATGGACATCGCTCCCCTTTTAGCGGAACTGGAAGTGGCGGCCACCCCTGAAGGGGAGGCCCCCGCATCGCTTCCTCCCGCGCCGATGGGAGACGCGGTGGACCTTTCATCGCTCTTCACCAAAAAACCGGAAGAAGCTCCGGCGGCCGAGATGCCGCGCCTGGGCGAACTGCTCATCAATGAATTGAAGATCACCCCGGAACAGCTTTCCGAAGCGCTTGAAGAACAGGAAAAGGCCCCCAAACTGGGCGAAATATTGGTAAAAAAGCATTTGATCAGTCAGGAAGACCTGGATCAGGCGCTCAAGAAACAGCCGAAGCCTTCCACGCAGGCCGTGGCGCAGGAGCAGACCATCCGGGTGGACATCGAACGGTTGGATGAAGTGATGAACCTGGTGGGCGAACTGGTGTTGGGCAGAAACCGCATACTTCAGATCGGCACCGAACTGGAGCACTCCTACGAGAACGACCCTCGGGTGCAGAGCCTGATGGATACCGTTTCCCAGATCAACATGGTCACATCCGACCTGCAACTCGCGGTGATGAAGACCCGCATGCAACCGGTCAAGCGCGTGTTCAACCGTTTTCCCCGCATGGTGCGCGATCTGGCGAAGAGCATCGGCAAGGAAATAAACCTTGTCATCCTGGGGGAGGAGACGGAACTGGACAAGTCCGTCATCGAAGAGATCGGTGATCCGCTGGTCCACCTGGTGCGCAACGGGGTGGACCACGGGATGGAAACCCCGGACGAACGCGAGGCGATGGGCAAACCGCGCGAAGGCACGCTGACGCTTGCCGCGTTCTACGAAGGGAACAACATCATGATCGAGGTGCGCGACGACGGCAAGGGGATGGACCCGGAAAGGCTGGTGGCGAAGGCCATCGCGAAAGGGGTCATTCAGGAGGCCGACGTGGAGCGGATGACCGAAAAAGACAAGATCAACCTCATCTACGCGCCGGGGTTCTCCACCGCCGAGCGCGTGAGCGACATTTCGGGCCGGGGCGTGGGGATGGACGTGGTGCGCACGAACATCGTGAAGCTCAACGGCACCATCAACACACAGACGGAACTGGGGAAAGGGACCACCATCTCCATCCGTCTTCCGCTGACGGTGGCCATCATTCAAACCCTCATGGTGGGCGTGGGGCGGGAGACCTTCGCGCTTCCGCTGGCTTCGGTGGTGGAGACGGTGCGTACGTCCGTGGAAAGCATCCAGTACATGGACATGCAGGAGGTGATTCACCTGCGGGAAGAGGTTCTGCCGCTGGTGCGCCTTTCCGACATTTTCAGCGTGGAAGTATCGGAAGCGGCGGGGGTGGACAGCAACCAGCAGTGGCTGTATGTGGTGGTGATCGCCATCGCGGAAAAGAAAGTGGGGATCGTGGTCGAGAGCCTGCTGGGGCAGGAAGAGGTGGTCATAAAATCATTGGGAAAATACATCCGGCCCAAGGGGATCGCCGGGGCGACCATACTGGGCAACGGCAAGGTGACGCTCATCGTTGACTTGGGCGGCCTCATGGACGTCATTGATGAAATGCGCATAAACAAGCCCGCTCCGCGCAAACCGAAAAAGAAGATCGCGGAACGGAGCAATAAGACGATTCTGGTGGTGGACGATTCGGCGGTGGCGCGCATGAACCAAAAACGGGCGCTGGAAGCCGCCGGATACAACGTCATCGAAGCCGAACATGGTTTGGACGGGCTGGAAAAACTGAAAGCCAACCCGGGCGTGAGCATGATCGTCACCGATATGCTGATGCCCGCGCTCAACGGCGCCCAGATGACGGCCCGCATAAAAGCGGACGAACGCTTCAAGGGCATCGGGGTGATCGCGCTCACTGTCGCCGAAGATGAAAAACTCCGCTCGGAAGGCTTCCGGGCCGGCATTGACGAGTTCTTCTATAAAAACGATCTTTCCGGAATGCTGGAATCGGTAAAAAAGCGCATAGGCTGATTCGGCAAACCACACACCACGGAATGAACAAATGCAACCAATTCGCGTCCTTGTCGTAGACGATTCGGCATTCATCCGCGCGATCATTTCCGCCTGTCTGCGGAGCGATCCCGGATTCACCGTCGTTGGAATGGCCTCCAACGGGCGGCAGGCGGTGGAAATGGCGGAGGAACTCCGTCCCGATTTCATCACCTTGGATGTGAACATGCCGGAGATGGACGGCCTGGAGGCGCTCCGCCAGATAATGCAAAAGTGCCCCACCCCGGTTATCATGGTCAGCTCGCTCACCGCCGAAGGGGCCAAAGAAACCCTGGAAGCGCTTTCGCTGGGGGCGCTGGATTTCATATATAAAGACGCGGGGGACACCGCGTTCAGCACCCTGCGGATACAGAACGAACTCATCGCGAAGATACGGGCGATAGGGAACCGTCGGCCCGCCCCTTCCATGCCACCCGCCGTTGCGCCAATGCCGCCGGTGGAAAAACCGAAAATATCAAGGCCGGACGTGGTGGCCATCGGCGCGTCCACCGGCGGGCCGAACGCATTGCAAAAGCTTCTGACCGCGTTGCCCAAGGACTATCCGGCCGCGGGGGTGATCGTCCAGCACATGCCGCCGGCCTTTCTGGAGATATTCGCCGAACGTCTGAACACCCTCTGCCAAGTGGGGGTGAAGCTCGCCGAACACGGCGAGCCGCTCAGGCCGGGCACCTTCCTCATAGGGCCGGGCAATTTCCATTTGAAACTCAAACGCGCGGGCAAATTCCCCGCCTCGGTGGTGCTGGACCCCGAACCGGGCGACTCGTTGCACCGCCCCAGCGTGGACCAGCTTTTCACCTCGGTGGCGGTGGCATATCCTTCATCCGCGTTGGGTGTTATTATGACCGGCATGGGACAGGACGGGTTGGAGGGGGCCAAACTCATGAAGGCCGCGCAATGCGGAATGGTCGCGCAGGACGAGGCCAGTTGCGTGGTCTATGGCATGCCGCGCGCCATCGTCCTGGCCAACCTCGCCGACCATGTATTGCCCCTTTCGCAGATGCACGAGTACCTCCTGCGCGCCGCCCGCTGACAATGCGCAAGATAGCCTTCGTAAATGAAAAAGGGGGCTCCGGCAAAACCACCCTGACGATCAACGTGGGCGCGTGGCTGGCCATGCAGGGGAAAAAGGTGCTGATCCTGGATATGGACCCGCAGGGGCATGTGGGCAAATCGCTCGGCGTGGACGTGCACAAGGTGCAAAAAAGCGTTTTCGACCTCCTCATTTACCCCGATGTGCGGATGGAGGAGGCGATGCTCCCCACCGCGAATAAAAACCTGTTCATCGTCCCCGCGAACAAGCGGCTCACCGATTTCGTGATAAACGTGGCGCACCAGCCGGACCGCCATATACGCCTGCGGAACAAGGTGGATACGCTGGAAGGGTTCGACTACTTGCTGGTGGATTCCCCGCCTTCATTGGGATTATTGACCGTGAACATCCTCCTTGCCGCCCAAGAGGTCGTTATTCCCGTATCGCTCACCTATCTGGCGCTGGACGGGTGCGCCGAGATCATGGACACGGTGAAGGTGGTGCGCGAAAACTTCGGCCACCTCGACCTGCGGATAAGCCTGGTGGTGCCGACTTTTTTCAGGGACACGATTTTGGTACAATCCATACTTAATAAGCTCACGCACCATTTCGGAGGGGGAATGTCCAAAACGGTGATAAAGTTCGACATGAAGCTGGACCAGGCGCAAAGCTTCGGCAAAACGATCTTTGAGTTCGACCCCGCCTCGCTGGGGGCGAAAATGATGGAAAGCGTGGCATCGGAGGTAATGGCCCTTGGTTGATGACGCATTGGGGAAAAATCCCTTGGCCGAAGAACTGGACAGCATCTGGAAAATTCCCAAGCCGGGCGCCCCTGCGGCGGCGGCGCAGGCGTCCGCCGTCGCCACCGCGCCCGCGGGGGAAGAGGGGGGAGAAGAGTGGAACCCCCTTGAACCGGTGGCGGGAGGTGCGGCCGGTCAATCCGTCAATGTTGTTTCGGACGAAGAACTTTCCATGGCCTCGGCCGGAACGGGGATGGTGGAAGAAGAGCATGACCACACCTTTGAAGACATGGTGCAAATGGTGGGCATGCGGCTGGAGACCGAAATGTTCGGCGTGGACATCATGAAGGTGCAGGAGATCATCCGCGTGCAGGAGGTCACCCGCGTGCCCCGCACCGAGAACTATGTGCGCGGCGTGGTGAACCTGCGCGGCAAGGTGATCCCGGTGATCTCGCTCCGGGAGCGCTTCTCCTTCCCCGCGCCGGAAGGGGACGGCCGCGAGGCGCGGATCATGATCGTGAATACGCTGGTCGGCACCGTGGGGTTCGAAGTGGACGCGGTGACGGAGGTCTTCCGCCTTCCCAAAAGCTCGATCGTCCCGCCGCCGCCGACCGCCGCGCGCCTGGACTCAGAATACATCGTGGGAGTGGGAACGCTGAACGGGAAACTGCTTGTGGTGCTCAACCTCGACCGCCTTCTCTCCGGCCGGGAAGAGTAGGCGCGCGCATGGAATCGGTCAATCAGCAATACCACCTCCTCGTCGTCGACGACGAGGAGAACATCCGCAAGGTGCTCGAAACCGTTTTTTCGCAAAAAGGGTACCGTGTCACCACCGTGGAGAACGGGTTTGCCGCCATGAAGGTGGTGGAACGCGACCGGGTGGATATGGCGATCCTGGACCTCAGAATGCCGGGCATGGACGGCATGGAATTGCTGGGGCGGATAAAAGACCACTCCAACGACATCACCGTGGTGGTGATCACCGGTTACGCCGACGTGGAGAACACCGCCAAGGCGCTGAAGGCGGGGGCCTCCGACTTCCTGCCCAAACCGTTCGGGGCGCAGGAGATTTTTCATTCCGTCTCGCGCCTGTTCGAGCTGAAGAAGGTGCGGGAGGAGAACAAAAAGGTGCTTCCTTACTTCGGGTTTTCCATCGTCACCGAGATACCCTCGCAAACGGAACACATCAACGGCGTTATCCATTATCTCACTTCGCACCTGAAGGACATCGCCCTGTGCGACGAAACGCACCTGGCGAACATCAACATCGCCCTGTACGAGGCGTTGATCAACGCCATGCTCCACGGCAACCGGGGCAACACCGCGAAAAAAGTGAAGATCCGCGCGGACATCGCTTGGCGCGAGGCGAAATTCACCATCGCCGACGAAGGGCAGGGCTTTTCGCCGGATGAACTCGCCAATCCCACCGATCCGAAAAACCTTTACAAGATCAGCGGCAGGGGCATTTACCTCATGCGGCATTTTATGGACGATATCGTCTTCAACGGGATTGGAAACGAGATCACCCTTGTCAAACGGCGGAGTGTTGGGGCGGAGGAACCGCGTGCGTGAAAAGGCTGGTCGCCGTCCCGGTCTATAACGAGGAAAAAACACTCCGCGGCGTGCTGGAAAGCATCCGGAAATTCCACAAGGGTTGCCTGTTGGTCATCAACGACGGCTCCACCGACGCATCCGCCGAGGTCATCCGCTCCTTTACCGACGTCATCTGCATCTCGCACATTTCCCGCGCGCATAACGCCGGTTACGGCCAAAGCATGATCGACGCCTTCCGGTACGCGCTGGACGAGGGGTACGATGAATTGGTGACGATAGACTGCGACGATCAGCACGAGCCGCGCCACATTCCCGCTTTGTTCGACAGCATCGCCGGGGTGGATGTTTGCTCGTGCTCCCGCTACCTGCGCGAATCGGCGGAAGATGATACGCCGCCGCCCGACCGGATGGCGATCAACCTTAAGTTGACCGGGATCATCAACCGCGTGACCGGTTACGGTCTCACGGACAGCTTTTGCGGCATGAAAGGGTACCGCGTTGCCGCGCTCAAGCCGCTGAACCTGACGGAGACCGGGTACGCCTTTCCCTTGCAGTTCTGGATCCAGGCATTCCATTTTGGCCTGACCGTAAGGGAGTTTCCCATCGCCCGTATTTACAAGAACCACAGCAGGACGTTCGGGGAGAAACTGGATAACGCCGACGCGCGGCTGGCCTACTACTATTCGGTGCTGGAAAAGGAGATGAAACGGTGGTCAATGTCCTTGCCGTTGGAACTCATCCCGACGACATAGAACTGGGCGCGGCGGGAACCATCGCCTCCCTCGTCCGGCAGGGAAAAAACGTGGCCGTGCTGGACCTGACCAGCGGCGAGCCTACGCCCCACGGTACGCCTGAACTGCGGCGCAAGGAAACCGAAAACGCCAATGCCATTCTTGGCATTACCCAACGAATTACCTTGGACCTTCCCAATCGGTGGCTGATGGACACACGGGAGGCGCGCGTAAAAGTGGCCGAGGAGTACCGGCTCCTCCGCCCGGAAGTCCTGTTGTTGCCGTATTGGGAAGACGCGCACCCCGACCATGTGCAAGCGTCGCAGATAGCGCAGGCGGCGCGTTTCATCGCCAAATACACGAAAACCGAAATGGCGGGGGAGCCGTATTATCCGCCGCGCGTATTCTTCTATTTTTGCATCCACCTCAAGAAACTTATCGAACCCACCTTCATTTTCGATATTTCGGACGCCTTCGACCAGAAGCGGGAGGCCGTGCGCGCCTACCATTCGCAATTCTTCGCGGGCGGAAAGGAGCGCGGGGACGAGATACTCCGGCGGCTGGAGGCGCAAGCGGTGCATTACGGCGGGCTTATCGGCGCGCGGTACGGCGAGCCGTTCTTCAGCCAGGAAAACATCGGCGTCCGTGCATTCGACGCATTTTTGCCATGATCCAGGTTCCCGCCGCCGGGCAGGCGGTGTGCCAGCCGGAATTCCCGCGCTGGCCCGCGCTGGCACGTTCGCAACGCGCGATTAAATACCCGTTCGATACACTCCGGGACGCATGGCGGCGCGAGTTAATAGACGTCGCGCGGGACTTCACGGCCCAGCTGGGACTGCCCGTTCCGGAAATTCCCGAGGGCGCGCCGCTCCTCCTTTCCGGGCACCAACCGTACTTCTACCATCCCGGCGTGTTATTCAAATGCCGTTTGCTGGCGCGGGCGGCGCAAGAGGGAATGGCCGCCATCAACATCAATGTGGACACGGACGTGTGCGAAGGATTTCCGGCAAAACTCCCGACATACGAGGACCGGCGCCACCACACAAAAATATTGCGGGTCGCCCCGCGCGCGCTCAAGCGTTTTTATGTCGATGTCGCCGCGGATCCGGAGGCGCTGGCCGCCTTCGCGGAAGTGGCGGATGCCAGCGTGCGCGACCTGCCGGAACGGATGTTTGACCACGGCCCCGTATTCCTGCGCGATTCCTTGGCGGCGGGGTTGCCGGAAAACCTGGCGCACGCGATGGTGGTCATCCGGCGGCGGTACGCCGGCGGATGGACCGGCGAGGTGCTGGAGGCGCCGCTTTCGGAACTGTGCCGCACGCAAGGGTATTTTGATTTCGCGTTCGGCCTGCTGGCGCGCGCCGATGAATTCGCGCGTATGTTCAACGGGGCGTTGGAACGCTACCGCGCCGAACACAAGTTGCGGTATCCCGCGAACCCGTTCCCCAACCTGGGAATATTCGCAACCGGCGTGGAAACGCTGTTCTGGGCGGTGAAGGGTGAAACCCGGAAAACGCTTTCCGTGCGGGTTGAAGACGGCGCGGTGTGGCTGGTGGAAGACGGGATTGCCGCGCGCGATGGCGCCGCGTTGCGGGACTATTGCGAAAGCGGCGGCCTGCGGCTGTGGCCCAAGGCGGTGGCGCTTTCCCTCATGCACCGGCTGTATCTTTCCGACCTGTTCATCCACGGCATCGGCGGCGCGAAGTACGACCGCATCACGGACGAAGTGATACGGGAGTTTTTCGGCATAGAGCCGCCTCCGTTCGTAACCGCTTCCGCCACTCTGGCGCACGAGGGGCTGGCGGATCCGTCCGCCTCCCTCATGGAACTGAAACAGACACGGAGGGAGGCGGATTTTCATCCTGAGAGATACTTTGAAAATCCGCCTGAGGGACTGGTTCAGGAAAAGCTGGGACTGCTGGAGCGTATCCGGATTCCGGGCGTAGACAAAAAATCACTCGGCAAGGAATTGGCGCGCGTGAACGGGGAACTGAATGCCCTGCTCGCGCCGTTCAAGGCCGAACTGGATGAAAAAATCCAACACGCGGAACGTGAAATGGAGCGATTCCAAGCGCTTGGCGACCGCGAACTGGCCTACTTTTTGTTCCCCCCGGACGCCCTTCCCAAATAATTTGACATCCCGAAAGGTAGCCGTTATCCTTACAACTTCCCTTCAAAGACCGTGGGGCTGTAGCGCAGTTGGGAGCGCGCCTGAATGGCATTCAGGAGGTCAGGGGTTCGACTCCCCTCAGCTCCACCAA
>JACRGR010000014.1 GCA_016212275.1 Nitrospinota bacterium
GTGCAGGCACTCGAAGTAGGCCACTTCCGGCTGGTAGCCCGCTTCCACCAGCGTGTCGAACCCGGAGCGGATAAGCTCGGTCAGGCCGCCGCACAGCACCACCTGTTCGCCGAACAGGTCGGTCTCGGTCTCTTCCTTGAATGTGGTTTCCAGCACGCCCGCCCGCGCGCCGCCCACGCCGCGCGCGTAGGCCAGGCCGATGTTCTTGGCGTTGCCGGTGGCGTTCTGATGCACCGCGATGAGGCACGGCACGCCCGCCCCCTGCTGGTACTGCCGCCGCACCAGATGCCCCGGCCCCTTGGGGGCGACCATGAACACGTCCACATCGGCGGGCGGCACTATCTGGCCGAAGTGGATGTTGAACCCGTGGGCAAACGCCAGCGCGTCCCCTTTTTGCAGGTTCGGCTTTATCTCGTCGTTGTACAGTTGCCCCTGAATGTGGTCCGGCACCAGTATCATCACCACTTGGGCGCGCTTGGCCGCGTCGGCCACCGTGAACACTTCCAGGCCGTCGGTCTTTGCCTTGTTGTGGAACCGGCTGTCGGTGCGCAGGCCCACGATCACGTTCACGCCGCTGTCTTTCAGGTTCAGCGCATGGGCGTGCCCCTGCGAGCCGTAGCCGATGATGGCGACGGTCTTGCCCTGGAGGTGTTTCGGGTCGGTGTCCTTTTCGTAATAGATGTTCACGGCCATTGTCTTTCTCCTTTTATTTATCCGGTCTTATTTATTTGTTTTTCGGGGCCAGCGTCCGCGCCCCGCGCGAGATCGCCACTTTGCCGGTGCGGGCCACTTCCTGTATGCCCAGCGGGCGCACCATTTCCAAAAACGCCTTTATCTTGCTGTCCGACCCGGTGATCTCCACCGTGTAGGAGCGGGCGGAAACGTCCACCACCTTGCCGCGGAATATGTCGGTCATCCGCAGTATTTCGGGGCGGTTCTTTTCCTCCGCGTTCAGCTTTATCAGCACCAGTTCGCGCTCCACATGCTCCTCGGCGGTCACGTCCGTCACCTTTATCACGTCAATCAGCTTGTTCAACTGCTTGTTGATCTGCTCGATGATGCGGTCTTCGCCGCGCGTGACGATGGTCATGCGCGATACCTGCGGGTCCTGCGTTTCCGCCACGGTCAGGGACTCGATATTGAACCCGCGCCCGGAGAACAGCCCCGCCACGCGCGTAAGGACGCCGAACCGGTTTTCCACCAGAATCGAGATCGTGTGCCGCATCGCCGTTTTCCCCCGCTACGCCAGCAAAATGTCCTTCACGGTGCCGCCCGCGGGCACCATGGGGAACACCTTTTCCTCGCGGTCCACCGCGAAGTCCATCAGCACCGGCTTTTGAGTGCGGTACGCTTCCTTGAGCACGTCTTGCACTTCGCTTTCCTTCGTGGCGCGCAGGCCCACCGCGCCGTATGCCTCGGCCAGCTTCACGAAATCCGGGTTCACCTGAAATTCGCTGGCGGAATAGCGCTTGCCGAAGAACAGTTCCTGCCACTGGTGCACCATGCCCAGCACGCCGTTGTTCAGTATGGCCACTTTCACGTTCAGGCCGTACTGCACGGCGGTGATGAGTTCCTGTATGTTCATCTGGATGGAGCCGTCCCCCGCGATGTCCACCACCAGCCGGTTCGGGAACGCCGCTTGCGCCCCGATGGCGGCGGGCAGGCCGTAGCCCATCGTGCCCAGGCCGCCGGAGGTGAGGAACGTGCGCGGTTTTTCGAACGTGAGGAACTGCGCCGCCCACATCTGCGATTGCCCCACCTCCGTGGTGAAGATCGGGTCCATGCCTTTCGCCAGTTCGTACGCCTGTTGTATGACGTACTGCGGCTTTATTTTTCCTTCCGGCGAACGGTCGTACCGGAGCGGATAGAGGTTTTTCCATTCGTCCGCGGTCTTCAGCCATTCGCGGTGCGCGTCTGCCCAGTCGGTTTTATCTTCCGCGCGCATGGCGTTCAGCTTTTTCATCACGTCCATCAAGTCGCCCACCACCGGGATGTCCGCCGCCACGTTCTTGCCGATGGAGGTGGGATCAATGTCCACATGGATGATGTCGGCATTCGGCGCAAACCCCGCCAAGTTGCCGGTCACGCGGTCGTCGAACCGGGAGCCGAGCGCGATGATCACGTCCGCCTCGTGCATCGCCATGTTGGCGGCGTAGGTGCCGTGCATCCCCAGCATCCCCAGCGAAAGCTCGTGCCGGGTGGGGAACGAATCCATCGCCATCAGCGTGGTGGTCACCGGTATATGGCACCCGGTGGCGAAGCGGAACAGTTCGTCCGCCGCGTTGGAGAGGATCATGCCGCCGCCCACATACAGCACCGGCTTCTTTGAGGCTTTGATCTTTTCAAAAGCGCGCTTCACCTGCGCGATATGCCCCTCCACCGTGGGGTTGTAGGAGCGGATATGCACCGATTCCGGGTAAAGGAACTCGGCCTGCTTGGTCAGCACGTCTTTCGGCACGTCTATCAGCACCGGGCCGGGCTTGCCGCTGGTGGCGATGTAGAACGCTTCCTTTATGGTGCGGGCCAGATCCTTCGTGTCGCGCACCAGATAGTTGTGCTTGGTGCAGGGGCGCGTGATGCCCACGATGTCCGCTTCCTGGAACGCGTCGTTGCCGATGAGGTTGGCCGGCACCTGTCCGGTGATCACCACCATCGGGATGGAATCCATGTACGCGGTGGCGATGCCCGTGACCGTGTTGGTGGCGCCGGGGCCGCTGGTCACCAGCGCCACGCCGCACCTGCCAGTGGCGCGCGAGTATCCGTCCGCCATGTGCACCGCTCCCTGCTCGTGCCGCACGAGGATGTGCTTGAGCTTGGAGCCGTACAGCGCGTCGTACAGGGGCAGTACCACCCCGCCCGGCAGGCCGAAGATGGTGTCCACCCCTTGGGCCAGCAGGCTTTCCACAATTATCTGTGCGCCGGTCAGTTTCATTCTTTCCTCTATATATGAACCTTGAATGATATTCGCTTGCGCCATGCCGTGTCAAACCTCGCGCATCCGATTGATTTTCATGGGGAAGGGTGGTATCAAACAAGCATCAATGGCGTTTGGAAACCGGTAGCCGTGAATCAAAGGATGCTTCTCCATTTTCTTCTGGCGGGAGCGATTGCCGCGTTTATGTTTTGCGCCGCTTCTTCCGCCGAGGGAAGAACGGACAAAGGGGGACGTAAAATCCCGTGGCATGATTTTTCGACGTGGCGCTATAACACGCAAGGGGTGGTGTTGACGCACTTCGACGGCGATACCACGGTGGTGCGCGAAGGGGGAGAAGAGAGGCGGATACGGCTCATCGGCATAGACGCGCCGGAATTCGGCCATAGCGGGAAAGCGGTCTGCGCGGATCAGCCGTATGCCGGAAAGGCCAAACTGGCGCTTGAATCGCGCCTGCCCAAAGGGGCGGTGGTGGAGATAAAGGTGTTCGGCGACGACGCCTATGGCCGGTTGCTGGGAGAGATTTTTTATGAAGGTTCCAGCGTGAACCTGTGGCTTGTCCGCAACGGGTATGCGGAAGTGTATGGGGGGAGATCGGTCCCCGCCCAATACCGCGAGGCGGAGAAGCTGGCGAAGGCCGAACGGCTGGGAATATGGGCCGATGAAAAGCGCGAACCGCCACGCAAGTACCGCCGCCGGTGCCGGTGATCCGCGGGGCTAGGCGGCGCGCAAAATACCGGATAGAATAGGCGCAAAGGTTCCGGGGGCGATGGAGAGAGTCCCGGCGGGAACCGGTTGGGGAGGAATCAGATGGGGAAGGATACCGTAACGATCATCAACAACGCCACCGGGCAACAGGTGGAACTGCCTCTTATGCGCGGCACGCATGGACCCGACGTGGTGGACATCGGCCAACTGTACCCGAAGCTGGGGATATTTACTTACGACAGCGGGTTCAAGTCCACCGCCAGTTGCAAAAGCGGCATCACGTTCATTGACGGCGAACAGGGGGTACTGCTCTACCGCGGCTACCCCATCGAGCAGTTGGCCGAGAAGAGCAATTACCTCGAGGTTTGCTACCTGCTGTATTACGGCGAACTCCCCACGAAGGAGCAGTACGACCATTTTGTGGGGATGATCACGCGCCACTCGATGATCAACGAGGGCCTGCGTCACTTCTACAGCGGTTTCCACGCCAGCGCGCACCCGATGTCCATCATGGTGGGCGTGGTGGGGGCGCTGTCCGCCTTTTACCACGACTCGCTGGAGATAGATAACCCGCGCCATCAGGAAATTTCGGCGCACCGGCTCATCGCCAAGCTCCCGACCATCGCCGCCGCGTCGTTCAAGCATTCCATCGGACAACCGATGGTTTACCCGAAGAACAAGCTCCCGTACGCGGCGAACTTTTTGAACATGATGTTCTCGGTCCCGGCGGACGACTACGAGGTGAACCCGATACACGCCAAGGCGATAGACCTGCTGTTCATCCTGCACGCCGACCACGAGCAAAACGCCAGCACCTCCACGGTGCGGCTCGCCGGGTCCAGCGAGGCGAACCCGTTCGCGGCGATCAGCGCGGGCATCGGCGCGCTGTGGGGGCCGGCGCACGGCGGCGCGAACGAGGCGGTGATAAAGATGCTGGAAGAGATAAAGGACGCGGCGCAGATACCGAAATATGTGGCCCGCGCGAAGGACAAGGCCGACACCTTCCGCCTGATGGGGTTCGGCCACCGCGTGTACAAGAACTACGACCCGCGCGCGAAGATCATCCGCAAGATGGCGTACGAACTGCTGGCCACCACCAGCGGAAACGACCCCATGCTGGAAGTGGCCATGAAGCTGGAGGAACTCGCTCTGAAAGACGAATACTTCATCCAGCGCAAGCTGTATCCGAACGTGGATTTCTACTCCGGCATCATCTACAAGGCGATGGGCATCCCGGTGAACATGTTCACCGTGCTTTTCGCCATCGCGCGCACCATCGGCTGGATCACGCAATGGAAGGAAATGATAAGCGACGAAGGCCGCGTGATAGGCCGGCCGCGCCAACTGTACACCGGCGCGGCGCAACGCGACTATCTGGCGATGGAAAAACGCTGAGGCGGGGAAGGCGGTGCGACCATGAAAAAGATGACGGCGCTGATCATTGACGATTCGAAACTTTCGCGCAACCTGCTCAAGCACTACATCTTCAGCGAATACGACGACGTGGAGATCATCGAGGAAAGCACCGGCCAAAGCGGTTTGACGGCGTATTTTGAACAAAAGCCGAATCTCACGTTTTTGGACCTCACCATGCCGGAGATGAACGGGTTCGAGTTCCTGCAGGCGGTGAAAGAAAAGGGAAAGCTCGGCAAGGTGGTGGTGCTCTCCGCCGACGTGCAGGAGATAAGCCGGACGATGGCGAAAAGCCTGGGCGCGGATTACTTCATCGCCAAGCCGATAAAGACGCAACTGTTGCTTATCAACGAGATCGTGGACAAGGTGCGCGCCGAATTGGGGTTGAGCGCGCTGGAACTGGCCGACTGGCAAAAGGACGCCATAGCGGAGATATTCAATATCGGTAGCGGCCGGGCCGCCGATTCGCTCTCGCGCCTTACCGGCCAGCCGATCACCATGTCGGTGCCGAGCGTGGAGGTGGTGGAGCGGGCCGCGCTGGGGCACTATGTAAAAGAACGGCTGGGGCTGAAGGAAAAGGTCATCGCGCTTCAGCAGGGGTTCAAAGGGGATTTCCACGGCCTTGCGTTCCTCATCCTCCCTTCGCCGGAATTGAAAGAGCTGGTGAAGCTGGTGGTGGGTTCCGAAGGGGCCGGCGAGGACGTGGAGGAAACGTACAAGGACTCCATCCTGGAGATAGGGAACATCGTGGTGAGCGCCTGCATCGGGGCGTTCGGCAACACCGTGGAAACGCCTCTCTCGCTCATGCCGCCCAGCTACTCGGAGGATGATCAGAACCCGTTCGCGCACGCCTCCGGCGACGCGACCTTCATGCGGTACGCGCTGGTGGCCCGCGCCAGCCTGCTGATAAAGGACCGCAACATCGAGGGGTTCATCGTGGTCATCATGAGCGTGAACAGCATGAAGCTTTTGCTCCAGCATCTGGAGCGGATGATGAAAGGCAAGTAGCCTTTTTCGGTAGCAACATGCTTTAGCTTGTTGTTGTGTCCGAAGGACACAAGCAGTCCGTCCTTTTCAATCGAATGAATTACCGCGACAACTTCGAATAAAACTTCTGAAACTCGCGGTCGTATTCCGCCAGGTGGCCCTCCTGTGCAAACGAGAAATGGCCACCGGGAGCGATGATCAAATGTTCCAATAGCCGCAAGCCCATCATGCCGCACAAAAAGGCGGTCTCGCGCGTGAGCAGTCGGTCCTCGTCCGAGGGGGCCGGTTCACCGCCGGGATGGTTGTGCGCCAGCACGATGCTGGCGGAACCGTTTTTCACCGCGCGCTCCACTATCTGCCGGGGCGTGACCGGCACTTCGGTCGCTGTTCCCACCGCGATGGTTTCTTCATTCACTATCTCGTGCGCCGCGCTCAGGTAGATGACGCGGAACGCCTCGTGCGTCAATGACCGCATCGCATGGTACAGGTACTCCAGCACCTCTTCCGACGAATTGAGGTACGGGCGGTTCATCATCCGCTCCCGCAGGAATTTGCGCGTTATCTGATGGATGAACTTTATGCCAAATGCGTTGTTCGGGCCGATGCCGGATATTTTCGTCAGTTCCTCGGTCGGCGCCTCGAACAGGTTGCGGAGCGTTTTGAATTGCGCCATCGCTTGCCGCGCCTGTTGCTTGCAGTCGCGCCGGGGGGTGGCGAACGTCAGCAGGAGTTCGACGATCTCTTCATCGGTGAATTTGTCCAGTCCGTGTTCGAGGAATTTTTTCCGCAGTCGTTCCCGGTGCCCCGCGCGTTCCGGCTCCGTCATGTCAAAAGCCTGTCCACGATGGTGAAGGCCATCAGCCCCACCGAGATAAGGCCGTTCACGTTGAAGAACGCCGTGTTCACCCGGCGCAGGTCGTCGGGCCGCACCAGCCGGTGCTCGTACCACAAAAGCGCGGCGGTGAGGACAACGCCGAGCAGGTAGACGAGGCCGAGGTCCGAGATGAAAAAAAGGCTGACGAGGAACGAGACCATGACGACATGAGCCATCGCGGAGTAGGAGAGGGCGCGCGCAACGCCGAAGCGCGACGGGATGGAGAACAGCCCCGCGCCTTTGTCGTGCTCCACATCCTGGCAGGAGTAGATGATGTCCAACCCCACCAGCCAAAAGACCACCGCGCCGCCAAGCACCAGCGGGGCGGTTTCCACCCGGCCCGTGACCGCAATCCATGCGCCGATGGGGGCCAGCGCCAAGGCGACGCCGAGGAACAGGTGCGAATAGGCGGTGAACCGCTTGGTGAGCGAGTAGAACAGCACCACCGCCAACGCCAATGGCGAAAGCAGGAACGCAAGGGGATTGATGAAGTAGCACACGCCGATGAACGAAGCGGAGGAGATGACGACGAATGCGGCATATGCCCCCGTTTTTGCTTTCCCCTGTGCCAGTGGGCGGTTTTGCGTACGGGGATTTGTCTTGTCGAACCGAGCGTCGGCCAACCGGTTGAATGCCATGGCGGACGAGCGTGCGAATACCAGAGCCAAAAGGAGCAGGGCCAGCGTGCCGGTGTGGGGCAGTCCGCCCGCCGCGATGAACGCCCCCATGATGGCGAATGGCATGGCGAAGAGCGTGTGCTCTATTTTGATGTCCTTTAGTATCAGGCTTAATTGCATGGCGGGTTCAATTTATCATTATTCGCAGTCCAATGCATTCCCCCTGTGGTAGGTGCGAATTCATTCGCACCTATTCGCACCAAAGGCGCGGTGGAAACCGGATATTCCAAGTCACTTGGTCTTTTCCAGATGTAAAAACGTAAGTTCGGCGGTGACTGCTTCAGTCCTGAATATTTTGTAACCGAGCTTCCGGTAAAGATGCAGGTTTTTCCCGCTTTTAGAGCCGGTGAATAGCTCAAACCGCTTCGCATTTTTGAAATGGCTCTCGACCTCATTCATGAGTTGTGTGCCAATCCCACGATCCTGAAAATCGGGATGGACGATCAGCCGTCCGATATAACAGGTGTCATCGGTCGAATGTGCCCGTACGGAACCGATTATTTTCCCATCAATCGTCACCTTGAAGAATGCCTGTTTCCCAAAGTTTGCCCTGATGTCCTCAAGTGATTGGGTCAATGGGGCGATGGAATGGTCGTTATATATGTCCGCCTCGCTTTGATAGGCGAGTATTTGCAGGGCGAGAATTTCCGCCGCATCTTTTGTAGCGGCCCGCTCGATGTTCATTGTTTGTCCCAACTCCTTAATATCACCTTAAGCGGGGAACTTTACCGCCAGCGGGGTTTTGGTTTTCCGTAACCGCCGCCGAAGCTTCCGGAGCCTCCGCCATAGCCGCCGGAGCGGGGGAGCGGGTCGCGCATGCTCTTCAGGCTCATCTTCGGGTCCACCACCTCCTCGGGCAGGTCCTTCAGGAACAGCGAGGGCTTTGCCAGATCGCGGTGGCCGAAAATGTTCCGGCTCACGGCGTGGGTGAGGTACAGCTTTTTCATCGCGCGGGTCATTCCCACGTAACACAGCCGCCGTTCCTCGTCCATCTCCTCCATGCCTTCCATCGAGTTGCGGTGCGGCAAAAGCCCTTCTTCCATCCCGGTCAAAAATACCACCGGGAACTCCAGCCCCTTCGAGACGTGGAGCGTCATGATGCTCACCGCGCTGGCCCCTTCTTCCACCAGGTCGGCTTCGCTCACCAGCGTGGCGCGGTCCAAAAATTCCGCCACGGTCTCCTCTTCGCCGGCGGCGGAGGCAAGCTCCTGCAGGTTCTCGGCTCGGGCGTTGTCCTGCGCGGTTTTTTTCTCCGCCAGGAAATCGAGGTAGCCGGTCTTTTGCACCGCGTGCTGTATCGCTTCGCGCGCGGTGTCGTTTTGCGCCAGTTCGCGTATTTGCGTGACCAATGCGTGGAACTCCGCCAGCTTTTTGCGCGCGGCGGACGATACGCCGTTTTCCATCATGCACGCGGCGAACAGCGAAACGGAGTTGGCCACCGCGAACTCCTTTAGCTTGTCCAGCGAGGTCGTGCCGATGCCGCGCGGCGGGGCGGCCACGGCGCGGCGGAAGCTGATCTCGTCGCTATTGTTCACCGCCAGCCTCAGCCACGCCAGCAGGTCTTTTACCTCTTTGCGCTCGTAGAACTTCAGGCCGCCGTACACGCGGTACGGAATGCCCCGCATGTTGAACGATTCTTCAATGACGCGGGACTGCGCGTTGGTGCGGTAGAATATGGCGAAATCGCCGTACCGCCGCCCGCCGTCCGCCGCCTGCCTGCGTATCTCGCGGGCGATGAAATCCGCCTCGTCCATCTCGTCGCTGGCCGATAAAAGCGTCACCAGTTCCCCGGCGGCTTGTTGCGTCCACAGCGTTTTTTCCTTGCGCCCGCCGATGCCGCGCACCACGGCTCCCGCGGCGGAAAGGATGTTCCCGGCGGAGCGGTAGTTCTCTTCCAGCAGGACGACCTTGCACCCCGCGAAATCGCGCTCGAAGCCGCGGATGTTCCCCACCTTCGCGCCGCGCCAGCGGTAGATGGATTGGTCGTCGTCCCCCACCACGAATACGTTTTTGCGCTCCCCGGCCAATTGCTTTATCAGGCGGTATTGCGCCGCGTTCGTATCCTGAAATTCGTCCACCATGATGAACTCGAACTGCTTTTGGTACGCTTCCAGCGCGTCCGGCCTGTTTTCGAACAGCGTGATGCACAGCCCCATCAGGTCGTCGAAATCCACGGCGTTGTTTTCCTTCAGCCGTTTTTGGTACTGGAAATAAACCTCGGCGATGGTCTTGGCGGCGCGGATGGAGCCGTCCGCCGCCATTTCCTCCGGCCCCCTCATGTCGTTCTTGAATTTGCTGATAAGCCCCATCACCTTGCGGTGGGGCAGGTCGGCGTCCTCTATCCCCATCCCCTTGATGATGTTTTTCACCAGCGATTTTTGGTCGGTGGCGTCGAACACGGCGGGCATGGTCTCGTACCCCAGCTTTTGGTGTTCGCGCTTGAGGATGCGCAGGCAGGCCGCGTGGAAGGTGGCTATCCACATCCGGCTCACGTCCATCCCCAGCGAATGGGCGATGCGCTCGCGCATTTCGCCCGCCGCCTTGTTGGTGAACGTGACGCACAGGATGCTCCACGGCGCGGCCCCTTCGGATATCAGCCGCGCGGCGCGGGTGGTGATGACGCGCGTTTTGCCCGATCCCGCGCCGGCCAGCACCAGCGCGGGGCCGTAGGTATGGTTCACCGCATCCATCTGGCGCTCGTTGAGCGGGAACGGTTTTTTGGGGGAAGTGGCTCCCGTGCCGGTGTGCGCCGTGTGGTCCATCACCGGCGTCAGCGGACGGGGAGGCCGAGGAAGCGGTCTATTTCTTCCTTCACTTTTTCGTAGGGATACACGCCGCCGATGGTTTTCACCGCCTCGCCGTTCTTCACCAGCACGGTGGTGGGGGTGCCTTTTATCCCCAGCGCGTCGGCGCGCTCACGATCCAGCCTTATCTTTTCGTTCACGGCGGCTTCCATCACTTTGTCCTTTTTCATGGAGGGGAGTTTTTCCTTGAGCGTCTCGAACAGGTCGTCCTGCTTTTCAAAAAGCTCGAACCGTGTCTTGATGTACATCTCGCGCCCCTGATAGTAGGCCACGCTCCCCGCATACGCCACCGCCATCGGCGAGAGCGCGTTGGTGGGGATGATGTAATCGTGGAAAATGATATAGGTCTGCGGGTAGTCCCGCATGATCTTCTGCACCACCGGCTCGTAGTGCTTGCAATGGGAGCACTGGTAGTCGGTGAATATCTCGATGCGGTATTCCGATTTCGGGTCGCCCCAGCTGGTGATGGAGGTCGCCGAGGCCGCCTCATCGCGCGCCTGCGCTTTCAGCGGCAGGTAGAAGGCGAGGAACGCCAGCGCCATCAGCGGCACCGCGGCCAGCCGCCAGCGCGCGCGCCCCTTCTGCGGGTACGCGATGGCGAACAGGAGCAGGTTCAATATCAAAACAACGGCAAACTGTGTCATGCAGAGAATACAAATAGCCTTAATCACATAAAACTGCAAGTACACGAAATACAGTTCCGCTCCCAGAAGTACCGCGCCGAACATCCCGGCCCACGGGCGGGCAAGGCGGAACAGCCCGGCCCACGCAATGTAGGCGGCGATGCCCCAGTACCCCAGCGGGATGCCGAAGAGCGAGGAGAAGCGCGATTCGCGCACGGTGGCGCACCCGCCGCCCGCGCCGCCGCACAACTGTTCCACGGCGGGCAGGTATTTTTCCAGTTCGGTGAGGACGCACACCACGACGCCGATGGCGGCGAGGATGTAGAAGGCGATGGCTCCCCGGTCCCTTGTTTGGCGGGGCGCGTCAGTCTTTTGTTGGTTCATCGTGCGGTTTTTCGTCCTGCTGTTTTCCGTCGGCGGTTCTTTTCGCCTGCGCGTCCTTTTCCGCCTCTTTTTTCTTTTTCAGTTCTTTGGTTTCCCAATACGGCTCTTTTTCAAAATAATCGAAGATCGCTTTTTCTTCTTCCGGCGTGGGGTGCTCGGCGTTTTCGATGGGGGGCGCGTCCCCGATGAGTTCGGTGGATGCCTCGCACAACAGCTGTCCGCTCCCGGCGCGGGTGAACAGGTCGGGCGGCATGAGGATCCGTTTGCCGGATATGCCCACCGCGCCGCCGACCTCGATCATCACATAGCGCACGGCCTTTGCCGCATCGTCATACAAGAGGTCCAGCACGGGGGCCACCACTTTTCCCCTGCTGTCCACCACCTCGTAGTGCTGGAGCCGCCACTCGAACGGCAGGGTTATCTCTTTTTGAAACGCCCGTATCATCATGGGGCGATTTTACCATTTTTCGCCGCCGCTTTTCGGGAAAAGGTGTTTATAATAAACGTTATTTGCCGCCCCACGGCGGCAAGCGGAGGCAAAAAAGTGAGGGAGAGTTTGGCGTGAAGCGGTCACATATACTTCTCGTTGACGACAATCCGGACAATATCTACCTGCTGGAGGTGATCCTGCAGGCGCGCAACTACGCCACCGTGGCCGCCGGAAACGGGCGCGAGGCCATCACGGCGGTGGAAAATGGGGACATTGACCTCATCCTGATGGACGTGATGATGCCGGAGATGGACGGTTTCGAGGCCAGCAGGCATATCCGCAACCGGCCCGAATCGGCCCACATCCCCATCATCATGATGACGGCGAAAAAGCGCGAGCTAACCGACGTGGTGCGCGGCTTGGACGAAGGGGCGCTGGAATACCTCACCAAGCCGTTCGAGGAAGAGGAACTGCTGGCGCGCGTGAAGTCCATGCTCCGCATCAAGCACCTGCACGACGACAACCGCGAACTGCTGGACAAGGTGCTGAAACAGCAAAAGATGATGGAGCAGGAACTGAAAGTGGCGGAAAAGGTGCAGTACGCCATGCTCCCGGACACCAACCGGTGTCCCTGCGATACGGGCAAGTGCCGGGTGGACGCCTTCTACCGCGCCGCCACGTCGGTGGGCGGCGATTTTTACGATATTTTGGATTACGGGAAAAACCGCGCCGCCTTCCTGATAGCGGACGTGTCCGGCCACGGCCCCTCGGCGGCGCTCATCGTGGCGATGCTCAAGGCGCAACTCATCAATGAAAAGCACGATCTGCCCTCCCCCGCCGAGATGCTCCGCAGGCTGAACAAAAAGCTCCTGCCGCTCATCCCAGACGACAGCTTCATCACCGCCTTTTTCGGCGTGATGGACATGGAAGCCCTCACATTCACCTATTCGCGCGCCGGCCATCCCCCGGCATTCATCGTGGGGATAAACGGACAGGTGCGGGACTGCGACGCGCCGGGGACGATCATGGGGATGTTCGAGGTGGTTGATTTTTCCGAGAAGACGGAGCAGATGGAAAGCGGGGACAAGCTGTTCATGTACAGCGACGGCATTTTCGAGGTGCCGGACAAGGAGGGTAACCTTTTCGGCATGCACCGATTGCGGAATTCCGTGGTGGCGCGCGCGCCGCTCCCCGGCAAGGAAATGCTTGCCGCCGTGGTCAAGGAGGCGGATGCGTATTGGGACGGCGAAACGGTGCGCGACGACGTGGCCGCCGTGGTGCTGGAGATTTTGTAGCCGGTGGCATTCCTATTGGTGGCGCGGACACTCCTGTCCGCGTTGCGCCCGGCGGGCGCAAGCGATAAGAATAAGGGAACCGCGCATTCTTTCGAATGCGCCACGGGCAGGAGTGCCCGTGCCACCAAGAGCCAGTATCCCCGCATTCGCGGGGGTGATACTTTTCGCGGGAGCAAGGCGCAATGGATTCATTCCTCCCTTTAAAAACCCGAATCGGTCACGCCACGCTGAAGGCGGCGCGCACCGGCTGTACCGTCCTGCTGTTCGACGCGCCCGCCGTGTGCGGAGTCCAGGTGGCGGGCGGCGCGCCCGGCACGCGGGACACGGATATGCTGGACCCCTCGTGCCTCGTGGAGCGTGTGAACGCCATATTGCTGACGGGCGGGAGCGCGTTCGGCCTGGCATCCGCCGATGGCGTGATGAAGTTTTTGGCGGAGCGCAAAACCGGGTTCAAGGTGGGGGACGATGTTGTCCCGATAGTCCCTGGCGCGGTGATTTACGACCGGCGGGTGGGTAAGCGCGCCGCGCCCACGGCGAAGGATGGCTACCGCGCGTGCAAGAACGCCGGCTATTCAATAGATGATTTTGGAGCGGTGGGCGCGGGGTGCGGCGCCTTGACCGGCAAGTTCTCCGCGAAGTTGACGCCGGGCATGGGAGGAATGGCGGCGGTCTGCTTGCCAACACCGTCCGGCGCGCTGGTGGGGGCCGTGGTGGTGGTCAATCCGTTCGGCAACGTGGTGGACCCGCGCACCGGCGAAATTGTTTCGGGCGCAACCGATAAGAAGGGAATGAAAGTTCCCTTTGATGGAAAAAATATCCGCCGTTCGTTCGGCGAGAACACGGTGATAGGCTCGGTGGTCACGGACGCGGCGCTGACGAAGGCGCAGGCGAAACGGGTGGCGATGGCGGCGCATGACGGCATCGCGCGCACTGTATCCCCCGCGCATACGTTGTACGATGGCGATGTGCTGTTCGCCGCCTCAACGGGGAAGAGGAAAGCCGACCTTAATATCATTTGCCATTGGGCCGCGCTTGCGGTGGAATCGGCCATCCTGAAAGCGGTTTCCGCCAAAACAGGAACACGGGTAAAATAATCTAAAATAGAAACCAAAACCGAAATGGGGATTGATTCAAAAGGGTGGTAAATGGGAAAGCCGACACTCGTGGACGAAGAAACGATAAGGCGGAACCTGCGTAAAACTCCGGAAGAGCGCCTTGATACCTTGGTCGCCAGCCTACGGGAGGCTGAAAAGCTGGGACTTTTGCCGGAGCGCGAAGACCGGAAGAAGAAAGAAGAGAGGCTGAATTGCTCGATCCGAAAGCTATTATCGAAACCCTGAATAGGCATCGGGTCGAATACCTCATCATCGGCGGGGTTGCCGCCACTCTTCACGGATGTCCCGAACAGACCTTTGATGTGGACATTCTTTACAATGCCGCCAAGGAGAACAAGGATCGGCTGTTGACTGCCCTCGATGAAATGGAGGCGCGGTGGGATGAACCGTTGACCGGAGCCGCTTTGGAAAAGCAATCGGTCTTCGCGTTGAACACCAAGTATGGCGATTTGGACATTTTCAGCTATGTCCCCGGCATCGGGGATTTCCACGAGGCCCTGCAATACCGGGAGGATTCGCGGTATGCGGACGTCGAGATGCGGATGTTGAGCCTGGAAGGCTGGCTAAAGTCGAAAGAGGCCGTGATCGGGGAAGAGCGCAACCCAAGAAAACTGGGCGCGATCGAGTACATGAAAACCCTGAAGGGGATGAAACGGGGAAAGTAAAGAACCCCGCGCGGAAATAAAAATCCTGAAAATAATGTTGACAGGGATTCGGGTATTCGGTTAATATCTACCAAGTCTATAGAGATTGGTGAATTTTGAGGATTGGGATATGAAGCTGTCAAAGAAAGGTGAATACGCGCTCAAGGCGGTGCTTTACCTTTCGTGCCGCTACCTGCACGGGCAGAAGGAGATCGTGCAGATACACGAAATATCCAAACACGAGCAGATACCCGAAAAGTTCCTGCAAAGCATCCTTCTCAGCCTGAAAAAGGTGGGGGTGCTGGAAAGCCACCGCGGCGTGAACGGCGGCTACACCCTCAACCGCCCGCCCGCGAATATCACCGTGGGGGAGGTCATCCGGGTGATAGACGGCCCGCTGGCCCCGGTCGGGTGCGTGAGCAAATCGGCCCATGTGCCGTGCATGGTGCAAAACAGGTGCGGCATACAGTCGGTGATGGCGGAAGTGCGGGACGCAATCTCGAACGTGCTGGACAAAATGACGTTTGAAGAGATGTGTAAAAAGATGTACGGCGCCAAACTGGCCCTGACCTGATTTTTTTTGCGCGTAATACTCTATAAAAACGGTAGAGATTGTGGAGATTGGAGAATGCGAAACGAAACGGTGAGCGACCACGGCAATATCCCGGTGGCGCAGATAGTCGAGGCGATAAAAAGTATCCGCCACGGGTACGTCCAGATCATCGTGCAGGACGGCAAGGTGGTGCAGATTGACCGCACGGAGAAGATCCGCGTTGCGAAACAGGAAGGCAAAGGAGGTGGTGGGTAGGGTTGCGAAGGCTGTGAAAGGGTACGGGCGAGCCGTCAACGGCAACCTTACATATTTGAAAAGAAATGAACGGTCTGACCAGACGACTGGAAGCTCCGTTGAGAAAATATTTGGAGATGACAATGAAGTTATTGAGAGTTTTCAGTGCCGCGCTTTTCGTGGCGTTGTTCGCCACCAGCGTCTGGGCGGGTCCGCAGGTCAGCGTGAAACCGCTCATAGAAAAATTGAAGGACAAGGGGCTTTTGTATGACGATGAAGTGAAGGCCATCGAAAAGGACAAGAAGAACAACGTGGAGATAGGCGGCCGGTTGCACGTCCAGTACCGGAGTGAAGGAAAGGATACCGACAAAAAAGCCGCCAGCGCGCATTCCGCCCAGACAACCGGATTTGTGGTGAAACGGGTGACCATCGAGCTGAAGGCAACGGTCTCCGACTTGGCCTACTTCCAGATCGAGCCGGAATTCGGCGGGAGCACCGGTTGGAGCAAACTCAATGATGCGTTCATCGGGTTCGTGCCCGCCGACAACCTGAGCGTGTTTGTGGGGCAGAAAAAAGTTCCGTTCTCGTGGGAGGAACTTACCTCATCGAAGAACCTGAGTTTCGTTGATTCCGGATACGCCTCGCAGGTCGGCATTGGCAGGCAGGTGGGAACGGAAGTGGAATTTTTCGGGCCGGACAAGTTATTTGCCGTCAACGCGGGGGTGTACAACGGTTATTTGGACGCCAGCGCCTTCGGCTACAAGCAGACGGCAAAACAGCGGCTTTTCACCAACGCCAACGTAAGCGGCAACGACAACGGCGGCGGCAACCTGGTGGCGGCGCGATTGGAACTGCACCCGTTCGGCTATGTGAAGAAGGGGTACGAGAACTTTGATGGCGCGACGTCCTTCGCCTTGGGGATCTCGTACTACACGTCGGATGACAAAAACAACACGGCGGTGACCTCCACCTCCACCTCCACCGCGAACCTGACGACCGGCGCGATAAGCACCGCCACCACCAACGCGTTCTGGGTGCTGGGGTCCAGCGCCGCGGGGGTGGATGTGAATTTCCGGACAGGGGGCCTGGAGCTATCCGGCGAATACGCCCAGCGCAAATTCAAATACGCCTATAACGCCGCAAACGGAGCATTGGCCAGCGCCACCGAGGACAGTGTGGACCAGACCGCCCTGCAGGCCGCGCTGACCTACTTGGTCACCGACAAGCTGGCGGTGGGCGCGCGGTACGACAGCTTCGACTACGGCGACAGCAACAAGCTGTCCAACGGCGGGCCGGTGAAGGCGAAAAAGGACACGGCCACCACGTTTGGCGTGTCGTACTACTTCAAGAAGCACA
>JACRGR010000016.1 GCA_016212275.1 Nitrospinota bacterium
ACCTTTGCAGCCCGGTTCGAGAGAAACGGGGAAAAAAATGAACGGAGGAGTTCGCCCAGCGGGGCGGGCGCGATATACCGGAGTTCTTTGACGCGATGGCACCAAGAATAGGAAATTGAGAAATTTTTGAAGAGTATAGGAAAGGCGAACACGAAAACGACGGCCAGGAATCAGGAAAATAAAGATAAGTTTAGTTTCAAAGTTCTTCGTTACAGCGAAGAGTTTGATCCTGGCTCAGGATGAACGCTAGCGGCAGGCCTAACACATGCAAGTCGAGGGGCAGCGCGGGTAGCAATACCTGGCGGCGACCGGCGCACGGGTGAGTAACGCGTATGCAACCTGCCCTCCACAGGGGGATAGCCCGCCGAAAGGCGGATTAATACCCCACGGCCCCGCGCCCCGGCATCGGGAAGCGGGTAAAGGAGCGATCCGGTGGAGGATGGGCATGCGTGCCATTAGCTGGTTGGCGGGGTAACGGCCCACCAAGGCGACGATGGCTCGGGGGTCTGAGAGGATGGTCCCCCACACTGGTACTGAGACACGGACCAGACTCCTACGGGAGGCAGCAGTGAGGAATATTGGTCAATGGGCGGAAGCCTGAACCAGCCATGCCGCGTGCAGGAAGACGGCCCTACGGGTTGTAAACTGCTTTTCCGGGGGAAGAATAAGGCCCACGCGTGGGCCGATGCCGGTACCCCGGGAATAAGGATCGGCTAACTCCGTGCCAGCAGCCGCGGTAATACGGAGGATCCGAGCGTTATCCGGATTTACTGGGTTTAAAGGGTGCGTAGGCGGGCCCCTAAGTCAGCGGTGAAAGTCTGCGGCTCAACCGTAGGATTGCCGTTGATACTGGGGGCCTTGGATTCGGTCGAGGCGGGCGGAATGCGACATGTAGCGGTGAAATGCTTAGATATGTCGCAGAACGCCGATTGCGAAGGCAGCTCGCCGGGCCGACATCGACGCTGAGGCACGAAAGCGTGGGGATCGAACAGGATTAGCTACCCTGGTAGTCCACGCCGTAAACGATGATGGCTGGATGTTGGCGATACACCGTCAGCGTCTGAGGGAAACCATTAAGCCATCCACCTGGGGAGTACGGCCGCAAGGCTGAAACTCAAAGGAATTGACGGGGGCCCGCACAAGCGGAGGAACATGTGGTTTAATTCGATGATACGCGAGGAACCTTACCCGGGCTAGAACGTGGTCGGAGTGTATGGGAAACTGTACAGCCCTTCGGGGCCGGCTACGAGGTGCTGCATGGTTGTCGTCAGCTCGTGCCGTGAGGTGTCGGGTTAAGTCCCATAACGAGCGCAACCCCTATCGCTAGTTGCCAGCGGGTCATGCCGGGGACTCTAGCGAAACTGCCAGCGTAAGCTGTGAGGAAGGTGGGGATGACGTCAAATCAGCACGGCCCTTACGTCCGGGGCTACACACGTGTTACAATGGCCGGTACAGAGGGCAGCCACCCCGCGAGGGGGCGCTAATCTCCAAAACCGGTCCCAGTTCGGATCGGAGTCTGCAACCCGACTCCGTGAAGTTGGATTCGCTAGTAATCGCGCATCAGCAACGGCGCGGTGAATACGTTCCCGGGCCTTGTACACACCGCCCGTCAAGCCATGGGAGCCGGGGGTACCTGAAGTCCGTAACCGCGAGGAGCGGCCTAGGGTAAAACCGGTGACTGGGGCTAAGTCGTAACAAGGTAGCCGTACCGGAAGGTGCGGCTGGAATACCTCCTTTCTGGGGTTCGGGCCGTCGGGGTTCGCCCTCCCTGTACATTCTCTGGTGCCAGCGCGTTTATTTTGATGAACGGACAGTTTTTTTGGAGAGGGCTTATGCCCTTGCCCGGAGAGTCCCGTAGCTCAGTTTGGTTAGAGCACTACACTGATAATGTAGGGGTCCGCAGTTCAAGTCTGCGCGGGACTACGGCGAGGGGGATTAGCTCAGTTGGCTAGAGCACCTGCTTTGCAAGCAGGGGGTCAAGGGTTCGACTCCCTTATTCTCCACAGGAAAAGCGTTCTTTGACGTGGTGGCGTAAAAAGTATTACAATCGAGAAATCGAGCAACGAGTTATTATATTAATGTATAAGAGCTAGGAAGGATACGAGGAGCGCGGGGAGCGAGGCGTAAGCCGAGCGGGAACCGCGAGGAAGTGTGCAAGGGCGCACGGGGGATGCCTAGGCTCTCAGAGGCGATGAAGGACGCGACAAGCTGCGAAAATCCGCGGGAAGGCGCAAATGGCCGTAGATCCGCGGGTGTCCGAATGGGGCAACCCGGTACCCGGAAGGGGTATCACCGCGCTTCGGCGCGGGGCAAACCCGGAGAACTGAAACATCTAAGTACCCGGAGGAGGAGAAAACAACAGTGATTCCCTGAGTAGTGGCGAGCGAAAGGGGAGGAGCCCAAACCGCCCCCGTTACGGCGGGGGCGGGGTAGTAGGGACGCCGCAAGGCCGATCGCGGGGAAGCGGAACCGTCTGGAAAGGCGGGCCGTAGCGGGTGACAGCCCCGTACGCGTAACCCAGCGAGAGGCCGGCGCACCCCTGAGTAGGGCGGGGCACGAGGAACCCTGTCCGAAACCGCCGGGACCATCCGGCAAGGCTAAATACTCCTGAGAGACCGATAGCGAACCAGTACCGTGAGGGAAAGGTGAAAAGAACCGCGAGCAGCGGAGTGAAATAGTACCTGAAACCGTGCGCCTACAAGCGGTCGGAGTCCCGTTTACGGGATGACGGCGTGCCTTTTGCATAATGAGCCTACGAGTTGCTCTGTCCGGCGAGGTTAACCCCGTAGACGGGGGGAGCCGAAGCGAAAGCGAGTCCTAACAGGGCGTCCAGTCGGGCGGAGCAGACGCGAAACTTTGTGATCTACCCATGGCCAGGATGAAGTGGCGGTAAAACGCCATGGAGGTCCGAACCGGTAAGCGTTGAAAAGCTTTCGGATGAGCTGTGGGTAGGGGTGAAAGGCTAATCAAACTGAGAAATAGCTCGTACTCCCCGAAATGCCTTTTGGGGCAGCCTCGGGTCGAGCGTGGCGGAGGTAGAGCTACTGATTGGATGCGAGGGCCTCACCGCCTATCAAATCCAGACAAACTCCGAATGCCGCTACGTGGTGCCCGGGAGTGAGCCGTAGGGTGCTAAGGTCCTACGACGAGAGGGGAAGAACCCGGACCAGCAGCTAAGGTCCCCAAGTGTACGCTAAGTCGAGAATAAACGAGGTGCGGCTGCAGTGACAGCTAGGATGTTGGCTTGGAAGCAGCCACTCATTCAAAGAGTGCGTAACAGCTCACTAGTCGAGCGGCCGTGCGTGGATAATAAGCGGGCGTCAAGCGTACCACCGAAGCTCTGGATTTTGCCGTAAGGCAATCTGGTAGGGGAGCATTCCGCCCACCGCGAAGTCGGGCCGTGAGGCCCGGTGGAGTGTGCGGAAAAGCAAATGTAGGCATGAGTAACGAGAAGGCGGGTGCAAAACCCGCCCACCGATAGACCAAGGTTTCCTGATCAACGCTAATCGGATCAGGGTTAGCCGGGGCCTAAGGCTAAGCCGAAGGGCGATGCCGATGGACAGCGGGTTAATACTCCCGCGCCCGCGTGCGGTGCGATCCGGGGACGGAGCGCCGTAGCGGCTACGCGCTGACGGATTAGCGCGTTGAGCCTAGCCCTCGGGCGAAGCGAAGCCGTGAAGGTGCTCCCGAGAAAAGCCGGTAAGCTCCAGCCGTACGCGGCCCGTACCGTAAACCGACACAGGTGGTCGAGGAGAGAATCCTGAGGTGCTCGAGTGATCCATGGCTAAGGAACTAGGCAATCTAACCCTGTAACTTCGGGAGAAAGGGTCCCAGCCGCGAGGCTGGGCGCAGAGAAATGGCCCAGGCGACTGTTTATCAAAAACACATGGCTCTGCCAAATCGAAAGATGACGTATAGGGCCTGACACCTGCCCGGTGCTGGAAGGTTAAGAGGGGATGTCAACCGCAAGGCGAAGCATTGAATCGAAGCCCCAGTAAACGGCGGCCGTAACTATAACGGTCCTAAGGTAGCGAAATTCCTTGTCGGGTAAGTTCCGACCTGCACGAATGGTGTAACGATCTGGGCGCTGTCTCAGCCATGAGCTCGGTGAAATTGAAGTCGCGGTGAAGATGCCGCGTACCCGCAACGGGACGGAAAGACCCCGTGCACCTTTACTGCAGCTTAGCGCTGGTTCTGGGCAAGCGATGTGTAGGATAGGCCGGAGGCGATGATCCGGGGGCGCCAGCTCCCGGGGAGCCAACCTTGAAATACGGCCCTTCGCTTGCTTGGGATCTAACCCCGCAGGGGGGACACCGCTTGGCGGGTAGTTTGACTGGGGTGGTCGCCTCCAAAAGAGTAACGGAGGCTTCCCAAGGTGCCCTCAGCACGAATGGTAACCGTGCGCAGAGTGCAATGGCACAAGGGCGCTTGACTGCGAGGCCGACAAGCCGAGCAGGTGCGAAAGCAGGGCATAGTGATCCGGTGGTTCCGCATGGAAGGGCCATCGCTCAAAGGATAAAAGGTACGCCGGGGATAACAGGCTGATCGCTCCCAAGAGCTCATATCGACGGAGCGGTTTGGCACCTCGATGTCGGCTCGTCACATCCTGGGGCTGGAGAAGGTCCCAAGGGTTCGGCTGTTCGCCGATTAAAGTGGCACGCGAGCTGGGTTCAGAACGTCGTGAGACAGTTCGGTCCCTATCTGTTG